>JAOBJR010000089.1 GCA_025728395.1 Candidatus Lightella neohaematopini | reverse complement strand
GGAAATATCACACAGGCAGAAATTTTAATAAAAAGAAAGTTTTCTGATCGTTTGCGATCAGAATTAGGTAAATTAGATGTAAGAAGTATAGTAACTGATTTTAGAAATAAATTAATGAATAATGTAAAAAATTCACTGAATTACGGAGTAACGGATAATATATATAATGCAAAAATAATGAAAGATAATAGTAGTAGTATGAGTATGTTAGGTATAAAAATTATCGATGTTAGAATAAAACAAATTAATTTACCTATAGAAGTATTTGATGCTATATATAAACGTATGAGAGCTGAAAGAGAATCTGTTGCACGTAGACATAGATCACAAGGTAAAGAGGAAGCGGAAAAAATAAGAGCTATTGCTGATTATCAAGTAACTCGTATTATTTCAGAAGCAAAGAAACAATCATCTATAATTAAGGGTATTGCTGATGCTAAGATAATAAAAATATATGCTCAATCTTTTAGTAAGGATCCAGATTTTTATAATTTTATAAAAAGATTAAGAATATATAGAAATAGTTTTAAAAATAATAAAAATATAATGGTTTTAAACAATCAAGATAGTTTTTTTAAATTTATTAATGAATTTAAATAGTGTTATAAATTAATTTTTATATTGAATATTAAATGTATGTTATTTATGGTATTAATACTATTAAAACTTTACTAAATTATAATCATAAATATTTCAATAATGTTTTAATTTCTAAAAAAAATAATGAAAGAATTAAAGTTATTATTGATAAATTAAATTTCTTTAAAATAAAAATAAGTTTTGTTAATGAAAAATTAATAAACAAAATAGTTGGTAATGTTGTACATCAAGGAATATTAGCTTACGTAGATAAGAAAAAATATGTTAACAAATTATTTTTAATTAATCTTATTAATATAAAAAATAAATTATTATTAATATTAATTTTAGATAGTATTACTGATCCTCATAATTTGGGATCATGTTTGAGATCAGCTTATGCTGCTAATGTTGACTTAGTAATTATACCTAAGTATAATTCTGTAAAACTTAATGATACTGTTTATAAAGTATCTAGTGGTGCTGCTAATATTATACCAATACTAAAAGTTAATAATTTAAATAATGTAATCAAAATATTAAAAAGTAAAGGTATTAAAATTATAGGTACTAATGATAAATCAAATAATATACTTTATAAAAGTAATTTAAATAAATCTTTAGCGTTAATTATTGGCTCAGAAAATCGAGGTATATGTAATTCAATATATCATAATTGTGATGAAATAATTAATATTCCTACTAGAAATAGTATGACATCAATAAATTTATCTGTTGCTACTGGAATAATATTATTTGAAATAGTTAGACAGCGTATTTTATTTTAGCTTCAATTATTAACTTTAGTTATAAAGACATTTTAAATACTAAAATAATTTATTTAACTTGGAAGAATACTTTATGCGTAATTATGAAATAATGATATTAATTGATAATACAAATAATAAAGTGGATGAAGTAATTGATTTTTATAAAAATATTATAATTAATAATAACGGTAATATTCATAAAATAGAAAATTATGGTATTCGATCATTATCTTATAGTATCAATAAATTTAAAAAAGCTTATTATGTTGTTATGAATATTGCAGTACCAATTAATATAATAAAAAATATAGAAAATTATTTAAAATTTAACAGTAATATTATTCGTAGTTTAATTACTAAAATAAAATAATAATTTATTGTAATAATATATTATAAATGTTATATTGTGGTTAAATAGTTAGTTTTTTAATAATTTTATATTATTTAATTGAAATGTATAATAATAAACAGAAGTTGTTTTCAACAAAAAATTACATCTATCAAATAGATTATAAAAATATAGATGTTTTAAAAAATTATGTTAGTGAAAGTGGAAAAATTATCCCTAGTAGAATTACTGGAGTTAGTGCAAAACAACAAAGAATAATAGCACGTGCTATTAAAAAAGCTAGATATTTGTCACTTATGCCATACATTGATCATCACTAAATTAATAAATATATTATAATTAAGTTATGATAGTTATATTATTATGTAAAATTAATAAATTAGGTAATGTTGGTGATAAAGTAGCAGTAAAAGATGGATACGCTAGAAATTTCTTATTACCTAACAAGAAAGCTTTAGTTGCTAATAAAGATAATTTATTATTTTTTAATAATAAAAAAATTCAGTTAGAAAAAGAATTAGCTGATTACGAATACAAAATAACAGATAAAGTTAATAAAATTAAAGAATTAAATAATATTACTATATTAGCTAAAGTTGGTAAAAATAATAAAATTTTTGGATCTATTAATAGTAATCATATAGTTAAATATATGAAAAATCATGGAATATATCTAAAAAATAAAGAAATTAACTTACCAATAAAAAGTATAAGAAAGCTTGGTAGTTACGATGTAACAATTTTGGTAGAAAAAAAATTAGTAGTTCGAATTCTTCTTACAATAAAGAGTTTATAAATAAATGCTTTAATTTTCATTTTTATGTTTTAGTCTATTTAAAGCTTCTATCATTTCTTTTTTTGCTTCTTCTTTGTTAGCCCAGCCACAAATTTTTGTCCATTTTTTTAATTCTAATTTTTTATAGTTTTCAAAAAAATAAGTAATTTTTGATTTTAAAGATTCTGATATATCATTAATATCAATAATATTATTATAATCATTACAAATTTTATTACTAGGTACCATAATTAATTTTACATCTTTACCTGATTCGTCAATAGTTTTTAGTAAACCTATTGGTCTACATAATATTATAGTACCAATATTTAAAGGATATGGAGTAATTACCAATGCATCAATTGGATCCCCATCTAGTGATAGAGTATTATTAATATATCCATAATTACATGGATAAAAAACTGGACTTGGTATAAATCTATCCACAAAAATTAGATTATTATTTTTATTAATTTCATATTTTATAGGATTAGAATTACATGAAATTTCGATAATTACATATGTTTCTTCAGGAAAATTATTGCTAATTTGTAATTTATTAAAGTTCATTTGTTATCCTTAGTCTAAACTTTTATTAGAATTCTAATAATCTTGTTTTATTATAATATATATTAAATTTTCTAATGCTTACTTTATTATGTGAAGGCGTTAAACAATTTAAGTATGATATTACTTTTTTTGCTTTTAACAAAACTAAATTTTTTTATGTAATTAATAGAATTACATTGATTTATTGCATTGATAACTTTTATAATTAGTTTACTGTTATTTTTTTTTAAAATTTGTTTTACTAGTTTAGTATGATGTGAATTATCGTAATACATTATATGTAATAATGGTAAAGTTAATCTACCATTACGTAAATCGTTTCCTATTTTTTCTTTTATAATTTTTTCATTTGGTATATAGTCAATTAAATCATCCATAATTTGAAATGTAATCCCTAAATATTTTCTATAATAACGCAAAGATTTTTCTTGATATTTACTAGCTCTAGCTAATATTGCTAAAATTTGTGAAGATACTTCAAATAAATAAGCAGTTTTTCTATATATTATACGCATATATTTTTCTGTAGAAAGATTAAAATTTTTTTATTTATTAATTGCATAATCTCACCTTCCACAATGTTATTAATAACGTATGATATTGATTTTAGTACTTTTAATAAATTTATTGTAGTTATTATTTTAAATAAACAAGTATAAATAAAGTCACCTATTAAAATACTAACAGCATTACCAAATACTACATTTACTGTAGTTTTTCCTCTACGTAACGTCAATTTGTCAATAATATCATCATGCAATAAAGTTACATTATGTGTAAATTTAATTATAGCTGCAATAGTTATATGATGTTTCATATTATTATATTTTAAAGCATAAACTATTAGTATAACTAATATAGGTCTAATTTGTTTTCCACCGCTAATTATGTAATTACTAATTTGATTAATTAAATTAACTTTAGAGTGTAATTGCTTTATAATTTTATGGTTTACTTCCTTCATATCTTTAGCAGTTAACTTAATAATATTTTTAAAATTCATTAATATAATTTAGATTCATGTTATGAAAAATATTTTAAAATAAACGTTTTTAATTATATATTAATAATTGTAAAAAAACATTATTAATATCTTATAATTATTAATAATGTAATACAATTAAGTTATGTTATATAAATTTTTACTTAAATAAATTTGGAGTTTTTATGTATGTATTATTTAGTAGTGGAAATAAACAATATTTAGTTAGTAAGGGAGATATTATTAATATTGAAAAAATTAATAAATTAATTGGTACAACCATTAAAATAAGTAATATCTTAATGTATTGCAAAAATAATGTTTGCAAATTTGGTAATCCATATATTAAAAATATCTCTATAATAGCAAAGATAATTAATCATAGTCGTGATAAAAAAATAAAAATTATTAAATTTATTCGCAGAAAACACTATCGTAGAAATTATGGTCATAGACAATGGTTTACACAAATAAAAATTATTGATATTTTATTATAGTATTTAAAATACAAAAAATATTTGTTAAATTTAAAAGGTAATAATAATGGCACATAAAAAAGCTGGTGGTTCTACTAGAAATGGTCGTGATTCTTCAGGAAAAAGATTAGGTATTAAATGTTTTGGTGGACAAATAGTTTTAGCAGGTAATATTATATTACGTCAAAGAGGTACTACTTTTCATCCTGGTAATTATGTTGGTATAGGTAAAGATTATACTTTATTTGCTTTAACTAAAGGACAAGTTTGTTTTACTAAAGGTGGAAAAAATAAACGTAAGTTAGTCTATTTAATACCAAAATAAAACTACTAACAATTTATATATTTATTTATAATATAATTATTAAATATGAGATTTATTGATGAAGCTACTATTATAGTAAAAGCTGGTAATGGTGGTAATGGATGTATTAGTTTTCGTAGAGAAAGATATATACCTCGGGGTGGTCCTAATGGAGGTAATGGTGGTTATGGTGGTAATGTAATTATAGTAGCTGACAAAAATAAAAATAATCTTTTAGATTTTCATTTTAAAAAAAAATTTATAGCAAATAATGGTCACCATGGTAAAGGATCTAATTGTACTGGTAAAAATGGTAAAGATAAAATTATTACTGTTCCAATAGGAACCAGAGTATTAGATACAAACAATAACTTAATAATAGATATATTATTTAATAAACAAAGTATTTTAATAGCTAAAGGTGGATCACCAGGATTTGGTAACGCACATTTTAAATCTTCTGTAAATAGAGCTCCTAGAATTAGTACCAACGGTAGTACTGGTGAAGAACGAATAATCAAATTAGAATTAATTTTATTAGCCGATGTTGGTCTTATAGGACTACCTAATTCTGGTAAGTCATCTTTATTGTGTGCTATATCTTCAGCAAAATCAAAAATAGCAAATTATCCTTTTACAACTTTAATACCTAAACTTGGTGTAGTACAAACAAATAATATTAGTTTTGTTGTAGCTGACATTCCAGGAATAATTTATGGAGCTTCTAATGGTACTGGTTTAGGTATAAATTTTTTGAAGCATATAAAAAGATGTACTATATTGTTACATATAGTTGATTTGACAGATAAAAATTTATTAAATAGTATTAATATTGTTCAAAACGAAATATATTATTACGATAAACAATTAATAAATAAACCATTTTGGTTAGTATTTAATAAAATTGATTTAGTACCAAAAATTAAATTACATAATATTATATGTAATTTAATTAAAAATATTAATTATCATATAAATTATTATATTATTTCTGCAATTAATAAAAATGGACTAAATAAATTATGTTATGATTTAGCAAAATTTATAATAAATTATAAAAAATTTAATAAATCATACAAATATTTAACAAATTAATTTTATCATATTTTTATTAATTCGTTTTTTTGATTAATATTTTATAAATTATTAATTAATAATTATATATAATTAGTATAGGAGAATTATTTGTGAATAAAATTCCTATGACAATAAATGGTGTTGTTAAGTTAAAAAATGAATTGAATTATTTAAAAAATGTACGTAGACCAAATATAATTAAAGCAATATCTGATGCTAGGTCTCATGGTGATTTAAAAGAAAATGCTGAATATCATGCAGCAAAAGAACAGCAGGTATTCTGTGAAAAAAGAATATATGAAATAGAATTAAAGTTAGCTAATGCTCATATTATTGATGTAACCAAAGTAATTAACAATAATTGTGTTATTTTTGGTGCTACTGTTAGCTTAAGAAATATTAAAACTAATGAAAATCAAAAGTATTGTATTGTAGGAGATGACGAAGCTAATATAAAAAATAATTTAATTTCTATACATTCACCAATAGCAAGAAGCATTATAAGTAAAAAAGTATCTGATATAGTTATTGTAAACACACCAAGAGGTAAAATAAAATATGAGATTATTAAAATAGAATATTTATAGTTTTTTAATAAAAGTTTTATATCTAGGATTATAGTTAATAAATTTTATTTTAGTATTATATGATTAATAATTGGTTAAAAATTAATTTTAGTGATTTTTTCACTAAAAAAGCAAAACAAAATAAATTACGAGCAAGATCTTGGTTTAAATTAGACGAAATAAATCGTAAATATAATTTATTTAAATCTAATATTAATGTAATAGATTTAGGTTCTTCCCCAGGTAGTTGGTCACAATATGCTATTAATAAAATTAGACCTAGTGGTAAAGTTATTGCCTGTGATATTTTATCTATGTATCCAATTAATGGTGTAAAATTCATACAAGGAGATTTTTGTAATAATAAAATATTTTATAAATTAATAGAAATAGGAAGAAATAATATACAGTTAATATTATCTGATGCTTCACCAAAAATTAGCGGTATATCTCTGATAGATAATAAAAATTTTTATAATTTATTAGTTAAAATAATATTATTATGTAGAAAGGTATTAACAAAAAATGGTAATCTGGTTATGAAAATTTTTTATAATGAGGAAATAAATAGATATATAAAAATAATTAGTTTATTATTTACTTATGTAAAAATTAATAAACCAATTGCTTCTAAGTCAAAGTCAAAAGAAGTATATATTATAGCGATAAAATATAAGTTTTAGTTAATAAAATAAAACTAATTTTTTAAAAGTATTAGATGAGGCTAGTTTCTTGAACGATATGATAAAGAATTTAGTGATCTGGTTAATTGTTGCTATTATATTAATATCAATATTTCAAAATTTTGGTTTTAATGACTCTAATAATCGTAGAGTTGATTACTCTACTTTTATATATGATATAAATCAAGATCAAATTAGAGAAGTACATATTAATGGTAGAGAAATTATTGTTATTAAAAAAGATAGTAATCAATATATTACTTATATTCCAATAAATGATTCTAAGTTATTAGATATTATGTTAAATAAAAATATTAAAATTGTAGGAGAACCACCAGAAGAACCTAGTCTATTAACATCTATATTTATTTCGTGGTTTCCTATGATATTATTAATTGGTGTATGGATATTTTTTATGAGACAAATGCAAGGAGGCGGAAAAGGAGCAATATCATTTGGAAAAAGTAAGGCACGAATGTTAACTGATGATCAAGTAAAAACAACTTTTGCGGATGTGGCTGGTTGTGATGAAGCAAAAGAAGAAGTTAGTGAATTAGTTGATTATTTACGTGAACCTAATAGATTTCAAAAATTAGGCGGGAAAATGCCTAAAGGGGTATTAATGGTTGGTCCTCCAGGAACTGGTAAAACTTTATTAGCTAAAGCCATTGCTGGTGAAGCTAAAGTTCCGTTTTTTACAATATCTGGTTCTGATTTTGTTGAAATGTTTGTTGGAGTTGGAGCCTCTCGAGTAAGAGACATGTTTGATCAAGCAAAAAAATCTTCACCATGTATTATATTTATTGATGAGATAGATGCAGTTGGACGTCAGAGAGGTACTGGTCTTGGTGGAGGTCATGATGAAAGAGAACAAACACTAAATCAAATGTTAGTAGAAATGGATGGTTTTGATGGAAATGATAGTATAATAGTTATTGCGGCTACTAATAGACCTGATGTACTAGATCCAGCATTATTACGTCCGGGTAGATTTGATAGACAAATAGTAGTTGGGCTACCAGATATTAGAGGTAGAGAGCAAATATTAATTGTTCATATGCGTAGAGTACCGTTGTCTTCAGATGTTAACGTATCTCTTATTGCAAGAGGTACTCCTGGTTTTTCTGGAGCAGATTTAGCTAATTTAGTTAATGAAGCTGCTTTATTTGCAGCTAGAAGAAATAAAAGAGTAGTATCTATGTTAGAGTTTGAAAAAGCTAAAGATAAGATTATCATGGGTTCTGAACGTAGATCAATGGTTATGACAGAAATACAAAAGGAATTAACAGCTTATCATGAAGCTGGACATGCTATTATTGGTCGTTTAGTACCAGAACATGATCCAGTACATAAAGTCACTATCATTCCTAGAGGTAGAGCTTTAGGAGTAACATTTTTTTTACCGGAAAATGATACTATTAATGCTAGTAAACAAAAATTAGAGAGTCAAATTTCTACATTGTATGGGGGTAGATTAGCAGAAGAAATTATTTATGGAGTTAATATGGTATCTACTGGAGCAGCAAATGATATTAAAATAGCAACATCTATAGCTAGAAATATGGTCACTCAGTGGGGATTTTCAGATAAATTAGGACCATTATTATATGCTGAAGAAGAAGGAGAAATATTTTTAGGAAGGTCAGTAGCAAAAATTAAACATATGTCTGATGAAACAGCACGTATTATTGATCAAGAAGTAAAATTATTAATAGAACATAACTATAATAGAGCATATAAATTATTATTAGATAATATTGATATATTACATGCAATGAAAGATGCTCTAATAAAATATGAAACTATTGATGCATTACAAATTGATGATCTTATGTTACGTAAAACTGTACGACCACCAGCAAATTGGAATGACAATATTAAAGAAAATAATAATTAAGTATTAAGAAGCTATTTTTTATTAGATTAAATATTATATGAATTTAACTATTAATAATCGTGTTTTAAATCTTTCTAATCCTTGTGTTATGGGTATATTAAATATTACTCCAGATTCATTTTTTGATGGAGGAAAGTATAATACCATGAATAAAATCATTAAACATGTTTCTAGTATGATTAATGATGGGGCTAGCATAATAGATGTTGGAGGTGAATCAACTAGACCAGGTTCTGAACATATTAGTGTAAATGAAGAATTAGATAGAGTAATACCAGTAATATTAGAATTACAAAAGCGTTTTAACACTATTATATCTGTAAATACTTCAAAAATTGAAGTTATTAAGGAGAGTATATTAGCTGGTGTTGACATAATCAACAGTATATATCCATTGGATAAAAAAATATTAAAATTAATGGCTAATAATAATTTATTAATTTGTATTATGCATATAAAAGGTACACCAAAGAATATGCAAATTTTTCCATTTTATTCTAATTTACTTTTAGAAATTAGTGAATATTTTGATTATCAGATTAAAAAATACCAAAAATATGGTATTAAACAAGATAGGATAATATTAGATCCTGGTTTTGGTTTTGGTAAGAATTTATCTCATAATTATATGTTATTATCACAATTAAATATCTTTAGTAAATTTAAATTACCATTACTAGTAGGTATGTCACATAAATCTATGATAAGTAAATTAACTGGTACTACTAAATCACTATATGGTAGTATTGCTTGTGCAGTAATTGCTGTAATTAACGGAGCAAACATTATTCGTGTACATGATGTTGCACAGACCGTCGCAGCCTTAAAGATAGTTAAATCTACCTTAAACAACTAAAATATTACTACTTTAGTATAATTATTTTGTAATACTATAATAACTATTATCTTATACTATAATAGTTTACATGATTTATATAGTAATATAAAATAATTAACTAATGCTATTTATTAATTTTATAATTCATTAATTAAATAAATAAATATAACATTATTAATAAATATTAAGTACCTAAAAATTTTGATTTAAACTCAAAATTAATTTATTTTAATTTATGTTATCTAGATACTTTATACTTTAGGTAGAAAATATGTATAAAATATTAATAATTATGTTTTTATTAGTATCAGCTATTTTAATTATAGTTATAATGTTACAAAATAAAAAATATGATGGATTAACATTTAGTACACATAATATATCTAATATATTATCTAATTCAATTAATACTGGAAATACCATAATTAAGTTAACTATAATACTGGCAATATTATTTTTTTTATTTAGTTTATTGTTAGCTAATTTAACTAAAAATATTGAAAATAAAGATAATATTTGGCAATCATCAAAACATCTTAAATGTTTAAAAAAAAATTTTAATAAATAAATAATATTTATAGTTGTTATTTTAATTAAAATATTTTTATTTTTGCCGAGGTGGTGAAATTGGTAAACA
>JAOBJR010000009.1 GCA_025728395.1 Candidatus Lightella neohaematopini | reverse complement strand
TGCCAAGATTTGGTGTTTTTAATAACTCAACTTCAGTTTTTTGTACTAAATCACCTATATAACGAATTGATTCTGCTTTTAAACAGTTAGCTGATCTAACTGTTAATTCTAAGTCTTCAACAGATCTTAATAATATTGGATCAAATTCAGGTTCTTGCTTTTTTATTTCTGGTTGTTGTATATTATTTAAATCAACGAATGCATCTAGTTGTTGTGATAATATTGTCGCAGCATATCTAATTGCTTCTTCTGGATTAATAGTACCATTGGTTTCTATATCTAATACTAATCTATCTAGATCAGTACGTTGTTCAACTCTAGCAGCTTCTACCCTGTAAGCAATACGTTCAATAGGACTATAACATGCATCTAAAAGTAATTTACCTATACCTTTGTTTTCTATTATTTGATTATACGCAGGTACATAACCTCTACCCCATTGTATCTTAATATTCATATTAATAGAAGCATTATCGTGTGTTAAATGACATATGACATGTTGTTTATTAATAATATCAACGTTAGCATTATACACAATATCAGATGCTGTTACTGGTCCAATACCTGATTTATGTAAATTTAATACTATACTTTCTTTATTATGTATTCTTACTGCTAAATCTTTTAAATTTAAAATAATTTCTACTATATCTTCTTTAACTCCTTCTTTAACA
>JAOBJR010000088.1 GCA_025728395.1 Candidatus Lightella neohaematopini | reverse complement strand
ATAAGTATATACCTTGAGTGTCTACATAAATTATTGTTGTATTATTTAATAATATAAAAGTCCTCTTCGTCTAGTGGTCAGGACATCGCTCTTTCACGGCGGTAACAGGGGTTCAAATCCCCTAGAGGACGATTAATATTTATTTAAAAAAATTAAAATTTATAAAAATAATATTACTTTATTAAGTAACAAATTTTATAAACAAAATACTGTGACTATATCATTAAAATTAATTAATACATTTGGTCTTAGTGCAAAAACAAAATTTTTAATTGTAATAAATACAGAATATGATTTATTTAAATTATGTAAATATTTACAAAAAAAAAATAGTTATCGGTTATTAATTTTAGGTAATGGTAGTAATGTTATATTCTTAGAAAATTACCATGGTATAATACTACTTGATCGTATTTATGGTTTATTCTTTAAAGAAGATAAATATTTTTGGTATATTCATGTTAATTCTGGAGAAATATGGAGTAAGTTAGTATACAGATGTTTAAAATTAAATATTTTTGGTTTAGAAAATTTAGCTATGATTCCTGGAAGGGTTGGAGCGTCAGTAGTACAAAATATTGGTGCTTATGGCAAAGAACTAAAAGATTTTTGTGAATATGTAGATATTATATATTTTAGTAATAGTTGTAAAATTAGATTAAGTAATCATGACTGTAAATTTAATTATCGAAACAGTATTTTTAAACAACACTTATTAAATAAGTGTTATATTATTTCATTAGGATTAAAAATATCTAAATTTTGGCAACCAAAATTATATTTTAATAATCTAAGTAAATTAAATAACTTGGTTACTCCTAAAAATATTTATGATGCTGTTTGTAAAGTACGTAGATATAAGTTACCTGATTATAGATTTGTTGGTAATGTTGGTAGTTTTTTTAAAAATCCAATAGTTAGTATTAGTAAATTAATAAAATTAAAAAATTACTTTCCTAATATAATTTATTATGATTTAAATAAAGATAAAAAAATAATATCAGCAGCTTGGTTAATAAAGTATTGTGGTTTAAAAGGATATAAATTTGGCACAGTATCAATATATAATAAGCATGAATTAATATTAATTAATAATGGATATGCCAATAGTAAAGATATTATTAGATTAGTATGTTATATTCTAAAAAAAGTAAAGAATTATTTTTCTATATTACTAGAATTAGAAGTTTGCTTAGTTAATAAATATGGTATTGTTAAAGATTTTAAAATTTTTGAATGAAGAATATTAAAATATTAACAAAAATAATTAATATATTATTAGATGGTAAAGTTCATTATTTTCATGAAATAAGAAATTATTTAACTTTTAACAATATTAACTATTATATTAACTTAGCAAATAAATTAGGTTTATTTATAATCAGTAAGTCTAATAATAGTTATCAACTATTAAATCCATTTACCTTATTAAGTAAATACATCATTATAAATTATTTAAAATTAAAAACAATAAAATTAATAATTATCCCGGTGATTAATTCAACTAATACGTATTTTATAAATAATCTAAATAATATTAATAATAAATGTTGTGTTTGTATATCAGAATATCAAACTAAAGGTATGGGACGAAACGGTAAAAAATGGATAAATAGTTTTGGTAATAGTTTATGTTTATCTATTTGTTGGTTATTAAAAAAACCATTACTATATAATAGTACTATTAGTATAGTAATTAGCATTATATTAGCTAATTTATTACAAGAATTAGGAATAAAAAATATTGGTATTAAATGGCCTAATGATTTATATTTAAGAAATAAAAAGTTAGCAGGTATTCTTGTAGAGAAAACTAATATTAATAATAATCATTATTATGTTATAGGTATTGGTATTAATTTAAATATAAATAATAGTAATAATTTATTACATGAGTTAAATAATAATTGGATTAATTTAGTTGATATTGGTGTTACAATTAATCGTAATGTATTAACTGCAAAAATAATTAACTCTGTATATTATTGGTTAATATTTTTTGAACAAAATGGTTTTAATTACTTCTTTAATTTATGGAAAAAATTAGATGTATTTATTAATCGTCAAGTATTATTATATAATCAATTTTATAATAATAATTTTATATGTGGTATTAATAGAGGTATTAATCAGTATGGTGGTATATTAATAGAAACAAATAATGTAGTACGTGCTTATTATACAGGTAGTTTATATTTAGGTTATTAATAATTATACAATAATATTTTTAATAAAAAATGAAGAGAGTTGGATTAGTTGGTTATAGAGGAATGGTTGGTATAACGTTAATTCAACGTATGCTAGAAGAAAACGATTTTGATTTTATTGAACCAATATTTTTATCTACATCAAAAAAATTATTAGCTACTCCCAGTAATTGATAATAAACATTGGTTATCTAATGATGCTTATAATTTAGATCTATTAAGATCATTAGATATTATAGTTACTTGTCATGGAAGTAGTTATACTAATAAAGTATATTATAAACTACGTTCTACTAAGTGGAATGGTTATTGGTTAGATGTTTCATCATCATTAAGAATGAATAATAATACTATTATTGCATTAGATCCAATTAATTTATCATTAATATTACGTGGTTTAGATAGTGGAATTAAAAATTTTGTTAGTGGTAATTGTACCGTTAATTTATTATTAATGTCATTAGGTGGATTATTTATTAATAATTTAATTGATTGGATATCAATAGCTACATATCAAGCTATTTCTGGTGGTGGAGCTAAATGTATGTTAGCACTAATTAATCAATTTAAATCATTAAATATATTAAATAATAATAATTTAACTATTAGTAATTTGACTATTATAGAACGTAATATTAGAAAAAGTATTTTACATCATCGTTATCCAATAGCTTATAATATTATTCCATGGATCGGAAATAAAAAAATAAATGAACAAAGTTTAGAAGAGTGGAAAAGTCAAGTAGAAATAAACAAAATTATTAATACTATTTGTTCTCCCATTAAAATAGATGGAGTTTGTGTTAGAGTAAATACTTTAAGATGTCATAGTCAAGCTTTAACAATAAAATTAAAAAAAGATTTAAACATTAATAATCTTATACAAATTATAGTAAACCATAATAAATGGATTAAATTTATTCCTAATAATAAAAAATATTCTATAAATCAATTAAATCCACTTATTATAAGTAATACTTTAAATATTGCTGTTGGTAGATTACGCAAGTTAAATATTGGTAAAAAATACTTAACTTTATTTACTATTGGTGATCAATTATTATGGGGAGCAGTAGAACCAATACGTAGGATGCTAAAATTACTAATTAATAATTAAAAATATTTTCTAATGCTGATAGGCAGATTTGAACTGCCGACCTCACCCTTACCAAGGGTGTGCTCTACCAACTAAGCTATATCAGCAAAATTAAATCAAAATAGCGGATAATGGGAATTGAACCCACATAACTAACTTGGAAGATTAGTGTAATACCCATTATACGATATCCGCAAAATAAGCACATTTTAATAATTATTGTCGGTAGTAGGATTTGAACCTACGACCTACTGATTACAAATCAGTTGCTCTACCGACTAAGCTATACCGACTAAAATATTAATATACATTAACATCTTAATTAAGATTTAATAGAATTAAAAAATTTATGAACTAATTTATATTCCATTATAAACTATTATTTCAAGTGAGTAAACAAATTATTAAACCTAAATACTTTTTATATAAAGTACTAAATATTATTAGTAGTACACTAAATGTAAAAATAAAAGACATTATAAAAGTATATTTACCATTATCACTAATGATAAGTAACAATATTAAAAAAAAATTATGTTATCAAAATAGTCAAATTCCTTATATTATAGGAATTACTGGTAGTGTGGCAGTTGGTAAGAGCACGATTGCTAATATATTAAAAATATTATTATATAGTTGGTTATGCTATTCAGTTGAACTAATTACTACCGATAGCTTCTTGTACTCTAATAAAATACTTATTAAAAAAAAATTAATACAAAGAAAAGGATTTCCCTGAATCTTATGACGATAGTCAACTACTAACGTTTATTAATTACTTAATATCTAGTAAAACTAAAACAACAAATAATATTCTTAATATACCAGTATATTCACATATACTATATGATATTGTTCCTAATATTAAACAAACAATCTTATTAAAGCCCCAAGTAATTTTATTGGAAGGACTAAATATACTACAAAACAATAATATCTCAAACATTATTGATTTTTCTATTTACTTAGATGCCCCAGAATACTTAATTAAAAAATGGTATCATAATAGACTAACAAAATTATACAAATACTCTAATGTAAATACATCGCATCGTAAAATTTATTATATTAGTAATTATAAATGGCATAATATTAATAAGTATAATTTGATATACAATATTTTACCAAGTAAGAATAAGGCTAATATAATCATTATAAAAAAAGAACATCATAAAATAGATAAAATAATATTTAAATAATATCTTATAGCCATTTCCTTCTTTTAAAGTAAAAATATGGAGCTAATCCAGATATTAACATTAATATAATAGCTCCCGGATAACCTAAATACCATTTTAATTCAGGCATAAATTCAAAATTCATTCCATAACTAGAAGCAACTAGAGTTGGTGGTAAAAATACCACTGACATAACAGAAAATATTTTTATTATTCTATTTTGTTCTATACTAATAAATCCCATAGCTGCTTGTAATAAAAAATTAACTTTTTGAAATAATGATTCATTGTGAGGTAATATTGATTCAATATCACGTAATATATTACGTGCTTGTTCTAATTGTATTATTGGTAACTTAGCTTTTTTTACTAAAAAATTTAATGCTCTTTGTGTATCCATAATACATAATCTGACTTTCCAAGCAATATCTTCTAATTCAGCTAAAGTAGATAAAGCATCATTATAACCACTAACGTAACGACCATCCATAATAATTATACTTAATGATTCCAAATCACTATAGATATGTTCTATTTCATCTGCTAATTGTTCTATTTTTATATCAAATAAATTTAGTAATATTTCATAAGCATTATTAGTATGTAATAATACATTACTATTGATACGAATCTTATATAAACGGAATACAGGTAATTCTCTTTTACGTATAGTAAATAATCTATTATTACAAATAATAAAAGTTACAGTAGTATTTCCAGCATGATCTTCAGTTTTATTATAAAAAAAGAATGAATGAATATGTAATCCATTTTGATCTTCAAAAAATCTTGCTGATGATTCAATATTCTCTAACTCAAAATAGGTAGTTAAATTTTGATTTAATTCATGTTGAATATAGTTTCTTTCACTATTACTAGGATTAATTAAATCAATCCATATTGCATTTAATAAAATGCCAGACGTATTATGATCTAAATTTAGTAAACGATTATTTTTTAACTGAAATGCGCTAAGCATATTATTAATTTTCCTCTTTTTATAGGATTAACTATAACTATTATAATATTTTATGTACAAATTAATCAATTTAAGAAAATAATTTCATTTAAAAATATTTAATTATTTTAATTATTACTACTATCATAGTAGTATATTCTTTTTATATTTAAAATACTATTATTTATTTCATAAATAAATCTAGATGGTTGACAATATACTTTTTTCCCATAAATAAATTTAGTATTAGCGTGTGTCATAAATAATTTACTTATTGTTCTTGTAATACCAACATAAGCTAAACGTCGTTCTTCTTCTAACTGATTAGTGTTTACAGATAATTTACTAGGAAAATTATCTTCTTCCATACCTATAATAAATACATATAAAAATTCTAATCCTTTTGATGCATGTATAGTCATTAAATTTATTGATTCATAATTATTATCAATACTAAAGTCAGTATATGTTAAAAATGATTGTAGTAAGAATAATTTATCTTCAGTGTAATTCAATTCAAATTGATAAGCAGCATTTAATAATTCTTTAATATTATCAACATTATTTAAGTGTTTAATTTTATCTTCATAAGTATACATATCTAGTAAACCAGTGTTTACTAAAATAGTATTTAGTTGTAAATAAATAGATTGTTTATATATATTAGAATATAATTCTTTTATTAAAAAAAGAAAATTACTTATGATATTGTTATGATGTACTGATAAAACATTATTTTTAATAATTAAATTACTAGCATGCCAAAAAGATATTTTTTTAGTATTAGCTAACCTTATTATTTTATTTATAGTACTTTTACCAATTCCCCGTTTAGGAATATTAATAATACGTATATATGAAATATCATCGTTATGATTATGTACTAAACGTAAATAAGCTAATACATTTTTAATTTCTTTACGATTAAAAAATTTAACACTACCATAAATACTATATGGTATATTATTTTGTATTAAAATATCTTCTAATAATCTTGACTGTGTATTATTACGATACAAAATAGCACATTTATTTAGTGATATTCCAAAATTTTTTATTAGCCTAATTTGTTTTATAATAAATTTTACTTCATCAAATTGATCTGATGCATAATATATTATAATTGGTTCTTCTTTATAATAATTATTTTTTGTCCATAACATTTTTTTTAATCTAAAATTATTATGTTGAATCAGTGTATTTGCTGCCTGCAAAATATTATTTGTAGAACGATAATTTTCTTCTAGTTTTATAATATTAGTGTGAGGATAATCACGTAAGAAAATTTGCATATTATTTGATTGAGCACCTCGCCAGCTATATATAGATTGATCATCATCACCTACTACCATAATATTATTATTATTTGTAATTAACTTACGTATCCATAAATATTGAATATAACTTGTATCCTGAAATTCATCAATTAAAATATTAGTAAATTGTTTACGATATTTATTTAAAATTATTAAATTGTTATTTAACAGTTCATAACTACGTAATAATAATTCACCAAAATCTAATAACCCATTACGATCACATAATTGTTGATATTGTTGATACAAACACTCCATGATATTATTATTCAGTGTATTTGGTCTACTACCATAATCTTTTTTTTTGTTTATAAAGTGTAAAACTTGATTTGGTAAAATATTTAACTGATTATTACTAGATATAACTTGTTTTATTAATTTTAACTGATCATAATTATCAATAATTTGAAAGTTATATGGTAATTTAGCTTCATTGTAGTTTATACGTAATATTTTATATGCTAAACTATGAAAAGTTCCTATCCAGGGAAAAAAATATTTTTTTTTTAATAGGTTATTAACTTTATTTTTTAATTCATTAGCTGCTTTATTAGTAAAAGTTACCATTACAATATTACTTGAATTATACTTGCTAAGTAACCAAGCAGCTCTATGTACTAATACTTTAGTTTTACCACTACCTGCCCCAGCAAGAATAAGTACGCTATTATGTTCTATAGTAACAGCTTGTTGTTGGTAAAAATTTAATGCTTTTAATATGTTAATTTTATTAATAGTCATTGAAAATAAGTTAAATAATTAATAATTTTTTCTAAAATTATCTTAAATTTAATATACCATCATAAATATATTTAGTATTATTGTACATAATTATAGGATGATATAAACCTAACCAAGAAATAAATAATTTCCCACCGGGTAATTTTACTTTAACTAATTTTGATAAATAACTATGTTGTATTCCTACAGCAACAGCTGCACAAGAAGCACTACCACAAGCTAATGTTTCTCCACAACCAGCTTCATATACACGTAACTTAATATAATTACTATTTATTACTTGCATAAAAGTAACATTTATTTGTTTTTTAAATAAATTGCTATTATTAATTAATAATCCAATCTTATTTACTGGAATAGAATTAATATTATTAACTTTTATAATACAGTGATAATTACCTATAAATACTAAACTAAACAAAAATTTTTCTTTATTAATTTCTACTAAATATAAATTATTTGTATTTAATTGAATTTTATTTAAAATATTTCTAGGATAGAAATTTGGTTTACCAATACTTAGTTTTACTTTATTTATATCAATAATGTCTACTAGTACCGTAAATTTTTTAGTAGTAATAGTAATATTACGTTTAGTAGTTAATCTGTTTTTGTATATAAATTGTGATAAACAGCAAACACCATTACCACATTGCATAGCTTCGCTACCATCACTATTAAATATACGATAATGAAAATCAGCGATGTAATTTTTTGGTTTTTCAAGTAATAGTAATTGATTAAATCCAATTCCAGTATTTCTATTAGAGATATTATTAATATTAAGTAATGATAAAGTAATCTTATTATTTAAATTATTAATTATCATAAAATCATTACCTAAACTATGCATTTTCGTAAAAAAGATACTATTCATAAAAATTTATTTATAATAAGAGTCGGCGAGAGAGGATTTGAACCCCTGACCTACTGGTCCCAAACCAGTTGCGCTACCAAACTGCGCTACTCGCCGAATCAAATTACTCTTTAATTTAATTGGTGGGGGTGACTGATGGGATTTGAACCCATGACCACTGGATCCACAATCCAGCACTCTATCCAACTGAGCTACAGTCACCAATAAAATATCTATTAATAAAATAATTTTTAGTATTAGTAAATTATTAATATACTAACAATATATTAAGATCGTTTCATCATATTAAAAAATTCATTATTAGTTTTTGTCATAGATAATTTATTAATTAAAAATTCCATAGCATCTATTTCACTCATAGGATGAATAATTTTTCTTAAAATCCACATTTTTTGTAATTCTTCTTTCGTAGTTAAAAGTTCTTCTTTACGCGTACCAGATCTATTATAATCTATTGCTGGAAAAACTCTTTTTTCAGCAATTTTTCTTGATAAATGCAATTCCATATTACCAGTACCTTTAAACTCTTCATATATTACTTCATCCATTTTTGATCCAGTATCAATTAATGCAGTAGCAATAATAGTTAAACTGCCACCTTCTTCCATATTACGAGCTGCTCCAAAGAAACGTTTTGGTCTGTGTAAAGCGTTAGCATCAATTCCTCCAGTAAGTACTTTTCCTGAAGCTGGAACTACTGTATTATATGCTCGAGCTAACCTAGTAATTGAATCTAATAAAATAATAACATTTTTTTTATGTTCTACTAATCTCTTTGCTTTTTCTATTACCATTTCAGCTACTTGAACATGTCGAGAAGCTGGTTCATCAAATGTAGATGCAATAACTTCACCTTTAACTAATCTATGCATTTCAGTTACTTCTTCTGGTCTTTCATCAATAAGTAATACCATAAGCACACAATCTAAATGATTATAAGCAATACTTTGAGAAATATTTTGTAATAACATTGTTTTTCCAGCTTTTGGTGGAGCAACAATTAATCCTCTTTGTCCTAATCCAATTGGTGATGCCAAATCTAATACTCGAGCAGTTAAATCTTCAACTGATCCGTTACCTTTTTCCATTCGTAATCTAGTATTAGCATATAAAGGAGTTAAATTTTCAAATAATATTTTATTACGTGCATCTTCCGGTTTATCATAATTAACCATATTAACTTTTAACAATGCAAAATAACGTTCACCTTCTTTTGGTGGTCTAATTTTTCCTGATATGGTATCACCAGTTCTTAAATTAAATCTCCTTATTTGGCTAGGGGAAACATAAATATCATCAGGTCCAGCTAAATATGAACTATCACTAGATCTTAAAAAACCAAATCCGTCTTGTAGTATTTCTAGCACCCCGTGACCAAAAATATCTTCTCCGCTTTTAGCGTGTTGCTTAAGAATAGAAAAAATTATATCTTGTTTTCTTAGACGGGCAAGATTTTCTAAACCTACATTTTCACCAAGACTTATTAAGTCAGATACTGATTTATTTTTTAATTCAGTAAGATTCATATTAAAATAAAGGTAAATTAACTAGATATGATTCAACATCACTAATTTTAAAATTAGTAAAATCTAATTATAATAAATTATTTATTATAAATGATCTTAACTCGTCTTCCGATAATAACCCAGTTTTACTTGCTAATAGTTTAGAATTACGAAATAAAATTAATGATGGTACACTACGAATATTATATTTATCTGTAAGAACTTGATTTTGATCAATATTAATTTTTAAAAATAATATTTTTGAAATAAAATCAAGAGCTACTTTTTCTAAAATTGGAGAAAAACTTTTACATGGACCACACCACTCTGCCCAAAAATCAACTAATATATCCTTACCAGTATTAATATACGTTTCTAATTCAACATCATTTACAGATAAAACAACACCATCTTTATTCATATTATAATACCTTATAATTACTAATTATCATAATAATTTATAATAATAAAACATATTACACAATAATACAATATTTTTAATTAAAATTTTTAATATTATTAAATAATACAACAATAATTTATGTAGACACTCAAGGTATATACTTAT
>JAOBJR010000087.1 GCA_025728395.1 Candidatus Lightella neohaematopini | reverse complement strand
TACACCAACTGGATCCACAGCTTATTCATTATCAATTGGCGGGCCAATTATTACACCATTGGTTAAAGCTATTATGTTACTACCTATATTTCCTCATACATTATCATCTAGACCAATAATTATTAAAAATACTAGTATTGTAAAATTATTATTTCCTAAAAATAATAACAATATAAAAGTTAGTTGTGATAATCAGGTAGATTTTATATTAAATTCAAAAAAAAAAATATACATACGTAGTGGTAACAATTATTTTAATTTAATACATCCAACAAAATATAATTATTTTAATTTATTAAGAAAAAAATTATTCTGGTTAAAAAATTATAGAAACTAAGTATTACTATTATTTATAAATAATAAAAACTTATTTTCGATAATTAAAAAAAATAACAATGTCAAAAATTTATAAGATGAAAAAGAAATATATTAAATTATTATTAGTTGTATTTTTTATAATATTTAACAGTGGTTGTTTTTTTTTAGTAAAATTTTAAAATCACAAAATACTGTCTATGGTAATTATATTAATAATTTTAATCTAATTAAATTAGGCATGACAAAAAAAGAAATTATAACGTTATTTGGAACACCTTTATTAAATAATATTAATAATAAAAATACTTGGTTTTATATCTATAGAAAAGAATGTAATGGAGGATTATTAATTATTCAAAGGATGTTAATAATTAAATTTAATAAAAATATAGTTATAGATTTTATAATAAGATAATGTTACTATTTTTTTAAAAAAAGTTATCTATAATTACGAAAGTGAATAAAAATAATATAATTTGTACAAGAAAAAGTATTTCTTTTAGTTATGATTTAAAAAAAGAAATTAATGTTGGAATTATTCTTTATGGTTGGGAAATAAAATCATTAAGAAAGAATAAAATAAATATCAAATATAGTTACGTATCTATAATAAATAAAGAAGCTTATTTAATTAATTCTGAATTTCAACCATTAATAACTTCTAATATTAACTCTTTTGACATAAAGAGAAATAGAAAATTATTATTGAAGAAACAAGAATTATATCTTTTATCTAGTTATATTAAACAAAAAGGATATACTGTAGTACCACTATTAATATTTTGGAAAAAACACTTAGTAAAAATAAAAATTGGTATAGTAAAAGGTAAAAAAAACTACGATAAAAGAATGGACATAAAACATAGAGAATGGTTGATAACTAAATCTAGAAGTATAAAAAATTTATATAAAAAATATTGAAAATATTATTAATTATTATTAATATTATCTTATTGGGGGCTGTTTATGGATTTGACAATTTATAGTTACTTATAGTTCATGTCGAGGATTAGGTAACCCCGTAAAAAACCTTAAATTGTTAAATGCAAATAGTAGTAAATATAAACCAATTGCTTTAGCTGCTTAGTTTTGTTGTTAAAGTGTATGGTTAATGATACTTTTTATTCCTAGATAAAAAGTATTGTTATTGTAAATTCTAGGGTATAAATATTTTATTGAGCTTGACAGTAAAATATTATTTAGTTATTCAAGATAGTTGTTAAGATTAATTTGTTCATATTAACTTAACATATAAATAAAATGAACTAAACATGTAATACTATTAGTAAATCATAATTTGGACGCGGGTTCGAATCCCGCCAGCTCCATTTATTATTGAATTTATTTTAAATAATATAATTCACCTAACAAATATCAAAATAATTATAAATTTATTAACATTAAAGTATATTTTTATATTAAAATTAAATAAATATTATTAATTTTTTTAATTAAAAATTAATAATTATATTTTAACAAATTAATTATCAATAAATTTTTAATATATATACTTAATTTAAAAATTAAATTATTAATTCATTTAATGAAATTAAATTGTTAAGTATAACAAACTAATAAATATGATTTATTGATTTAATTAAATACTTTATTAAGTTAAATATTATCTAAACATTTTTAAAAATATTATTAATTAATTTAATAATTTTAAGTTAAATATAAAATATGAATATTAACAATAAATTATACAGTATTACTATTTCTGTAATAACTTTGATAATATTATATTTTTTTAATGATTATTATTCAATTCTTGTATTAGTTTTAAGTAATTTAATTACTGTGTTGTCTATCATTATTAATACCTTTAATACTGTACGTCATGCAGATGTTCTTGCTCATAGATTAGGTGAGCCATTTGGTTCATTAATTTTAACATTGTCAGTAGTTATTTTAGAAGCAAGTTTAATAGCAGCTTTAATGATTACAAGTAATAATGTATCTACATTAATGCGTGATACATTATATTCAGTTATTATGATCGTAACGACCGGATTAGTTGGATTATCCCTATTATTAGGAGGTAGAAAATTTGATACTCAGTCATTGAATTTAGCAGGTATTAAACAATATTTAATGGCAATTATATTATTATCTATTATAGTTCTTATTTTTCCTTCTACACTACCAAATGGTAATTTTAATGCTATACAAACTATTATTATAGGTATATTATGTATAGTAATGTATGGAGTATTTTTATTAATACAAACACATACTCATCAAAGTTGGTTTATTTATGCACATGAAGATGTTGATAATCATATTCAATCTATACATACATCACTATGGCATGGTTTTTGGTTAATAATACATTTATTATTTGTCATTATTACTATTAAACTTAATGCTAGTTCATTAAATAAATTATTAACAATAATTAATGCACCTAAACAAATTACTGGATTTTTAATAGCATCATTAACTTTATCACCTGAAGGTTTAGGAGCAATACGTGCAGTACTAAACAATCAAGCACAAAGAGCCATGAATTTATTATTTGGTTCTGTTCTTGCTACAATATCATTAACTGTACCAACAGTAATTGTACTATCATTTATTACGAAACAACAAATATTTTTTAGCTTAACTTTACCACAATGTATAGCATTGTTAACTACTTTAGTAGTTTGTCAAGTATCATTATCTACTGGTAGAACTAATATTTTGAATGGGACAACGCATTTAGCTTTATTTATTATGTATTTAATTACAATTTTATTATATTAATCCTAAAATGATTTTATCATGTCATCTATGGATTTAACTTGACTTAATAAAATTTTTAACTGTTTAATTGGTAATATAGATGCACCATCACACTTTGCTTTATCTGGATTAGGGTGTGATTCAATAAATAATCCAGCTATACCTGTAGCAATACCGGATCTAGCTAATTCATTTGTTTGTTTACTTCTACCTTCAGAAACTGCATTGTATGGATTATTACGACATTGTAATGAATGTGTAACATCAAAAATTATAGGACAACCATTAGAAATATCTTTCATAATAGAAAATCCTAACATATCAACTATTAAATTATTATAACCAAACATAGTTCCCCGTTCACAAATAATAATATTATGATTACCAAAATTACGAAATTTATTTACTATATGAACTACTTGATGTGGACTAATAAATTGTGGTTTTTTAATATTAACTACTTTTTGAGCTTTAGCTATAGTATGAATAAGATCAGTTTGTCTAGCTAAAAAAGCAGGTAATTGAATAATATCAACTACAGATTTTACAATATCAACTTGATATCTTTCATGTACATCTGTCATAATTGGTATGTCAAATTGATTTTTTAATTCAGTAAAAATATCTATGCTATAATCTAAATCTAAACCTCTATATGAATTAACTGAAGTTCGATTTGCTTTATCAAAAGATGCTTTAAATATATAAGGAATACCAAGATTATCAGTAACATTTTTATAATATTCACACACATACATAGCTAAATCTCTAGATTCTAATACATTTAAACCACCAAATAATACAAATGGTGAATCATTAGATATTTTAATATTTTTTACTTTTATTACAATATTACGCATAAATGTTATTAATTATTTAATATTAATTATTCATACTATTATTATAGTAATTGGCCAAAACTAAATCTTTCATGGTTATTATAATCATAACCAGTACCTACATTTTTAAATCCAATTTTTTTTAAAGTATTTCTTATAAAACTACCTTGCTGATAATCATGTTCTAGTATTAACCAACCATTATATGCTAAAAATTTTTTTGACTGATAACAAATTAATCTTAAATACATTAATCCATCATAACCTGCTAAAAATGCTGTTTTAGGTTCAAAATATAATTCTGGTTGTGCATTATACCAATCACTAATTTTTAAATATGGAGGATTACTAACAATTATATTGTAATTACAAAATTTTATATTATTAAACCAATTACTAAGAATAAATTTAATATTATATAATTTTAATTTTATAGCATTATATTTAGCTATATTTAATGTTTTAATATAATAATCAACAGCAGTAATTATCCATTTTGGTTTTTCTTTTGCTAAAACTAAAGATATTATTCCACTACCAGTTCCTAAATCTAATACTAACATTTTTTTATTAGGTGATAAATTCAAAATATATTCTACTAAACATTCTGTATCTGCTCTAGGAATCATTGTGTTATAAGATACATAGATTTTTAATGACCAAAATTCATGATACCCTAAAATATATGCTAAAGGCTCTCTATTAATTCTTCTAAAAATTAATTGCATTAATTTATTATATTGCTTATATGTTAATTTTTTATCTTTTAATAAAATTAATTTATTACGTGTATTATTAGTTACTTTACTTAAAAGTATTTCAGCTTCTAATCTATAATTATTTATACCAGCTAATAGTAACTTATTACTGGCATATTTTAACCAATTATTATAATGAATATTACTCATATTTATTAAAATAGAAATCAAATAATGGTTGAATAATCAAATCTAATTCACCATTAAATATATCTTCTAGACGATATAATGTTAAATTTATTCTATGATCAGTTACACGACGTTGTGGAAAATTATAAGTTCTAATTCTATCAGATCGATCCCCACTACCTAATAAAATTCTTCTTGTAAAAATTTCTTTTTTTTGTTTTTCTTTTAGTTTTAAACTGTTTAATCTTGCGAATAAAACAGACATAGCTTTGGCTTTATTTTTATGTTGAGAACGTTCATCTTGACATTCTACAGTTAGACCTGTTGGTATATGTGTTATTCTAATAGCAGAATTAGTAGTATTAACATGTTGCCCACCTGCACCAGAAGATTTAAAACTATCAATTCTTAAATCATTATTATTAATAGTTATTTTTGATTCTTGAACTACAGGAATAACGGCAACTGTACAAGTAGAAGTATGTATACGTCCTTGTGATTCAGTAACAGGTATTCTTTGTACTCTATGTCCACCAGATTCAAACATTAAATAATTATAAGCATTTTTATTATTTATTTTGATTATAATTTCTTTATAACCACCTAAATAATTATAATTAGTATTAATTACTTCAGTATTCCAATTTTTATTTGCACTAAATTGACTATACATATACAGTAAATCACTAGCAAACAATGATGCTTCATTTCCTCCAGTGCCAGCTCTAATCTCTAAAAAACAACCATGTTGGTTAATATTATCTTCTTTAGAAAGAATACTAATAATTTTTTTTTCTATTATTAATTTATTCTTATTACATAATTGTAATTCTTCTGTAACCAAATCTTTTAGTTCAGTATTACTAGATAATTTTTTAGTATTATCTATATTTTTATTTATATTTAACCATTGATTAAAGTACTTTACTATTTTTACTAACTCATTATATTCTTTTGATAATTTTAAAAACAATTTTTTATTAGAAATAATATTTTTTTTGCTTAATAGAATTTCAACTTCATTAAAACGATATTTTTTATTATATAGTTTTGCTATTAAATTTTTATCCATAATCAACACATAATAAATCAATTTAAAAATTGATATATATAATTATAATTACTAATCTATTGTTAAAATTATAATTAATGATAAAATTACATCAATGTAATTTTGACTTTGATTTTTTAATTAAGGTTAATATTATAATAACTATCATGTAAACAAAAGATATAATGAATAAAAATTTTACAAATTATTTTAGTAAATTATTAATTATTACATGTTTAAGTTTATTTAGCGCATGTCATAATAATATAAAAATAATTAATAACAATTATTATAATTGGAATCATCAACAACAGCTATTATTAAATATTAAACATTTTAAATTAAATGGGTTAATTACTTATATATCAAAACAATATAATATTAGTGCTAATTTTTATTGGCAACAAATTAATAAAAATGATTATAAATTTGTTTTAACTAATCAATTTAACACTATTAAATTATGTTTAAATGTTACAAATAATATTACAAAACTAACTATAAATAATAATATTTTTTGTTATCAACAATCACCAGATGTAGTTATAAAAGAACTATTTAATGTTGATGTACCTTTTAAGTATTTAAATCAAATTATTTTAGGTATAATTAATAATAATCAAAAGTTTACTTTAAATAAATATGGTTATTTAAATAAAACTAAGTTATATGATAGTAGTAATATATGGAATATAATATATAGCAAACATAAGTATTATTATAATAATATGATTGTATTACCAAAATATATAGAATTATCTTGTAATGATGTTAATATAAAGATTAAAATTTATAACTGGATAATATAGTAGAATGGCTAGTTATTGTTTACCATCACCAGCAAAAATTAATTTATTATTACATATTATAGGTTGTAAAAAAAATGGTTATCATAAATTACAAACAGTTGTACAGTTTATTAATTATAGTGATATAATTAATATTACTGTAACTAAAAATAACGTTATTAGTTTATCTAGTAATAATAATAAAATAATTTCACAAAATAATTTAGTGATAAAAGCTATAAAATTACTAAAATATTTTTGTTTAAAAAATAAATGTACTAATAAGTATTTTGGAGTACATATTAAAATAAATAAGATTATTCCTATGGGTAGTGGATTAGGTGGAGCTTCATCCAATGTTGCTACAATATTATTAGTCTTAAATAAGATTTGGCACTGTAATTTAACATTACCTAATTTAGCAAAAATAGGTTTATTGCTTGGTACCGATATACCACTATTTATACATGGTCACACAGCCATAATTGAAGGTATAGGAGAAATAAATACTCAAATATCCTTAGAAGAAAAATGGTATATAGTTATTATACCTCCAATAGAAATTTCTACAACTCAAATATTTAGTTACATTAATACTAATAATTACTCTACAAAAAAAACTCATACAGAATTATTATCTAGTACATATTATAATGATTTCGAAAGTATAGTAGTTAGAAAATTTCCAATAATAAAAAAATATATGTTATGGTTATCACAATATGTTCCTGCTAGATTGACTGGAACTGGATCATGTATATTTGCTGAGTGCGATAATCAAAATATAGCCTATTCTATTTTATTTAAAAAGCCTAGTGAAGTAAGAGGTTTTGTAACTAAAAGTAAAAATATTTCACCATTACATAATATTCTTAAAAATAAAAAAATAATTAGTAATTAGCATTTAATTTGGAAACCTATATATGTCTAGCATAAAATTATTTTCTGGAAATGCTACTATACAATTAGCGTATCATATTGCTGCTAATTTAAAACTAAGTATTAGTAATGCATTTATAGGTCGTTTTAGTGATGGTGAAATTAATATACAAATTAATGAAAATGTAAGAGGTGATGATATTTTTATTATTCAATCTACGTGTGCTCCAACTAATGATAATATTATGGAATTAATTTTAATGATTGATGCTTTAAAAAGAGCTTCTGCTAGAAGAATTACTGCTGTAATACCATATTTTGGTTATGCTAGACAAGATAGAAGAGTTAGATCATCTAGAGTACCTATTACTGCTAAAGTAATTGCTGATTTTTTATCTAGTGTTGGTGTTGATCGTATTCTTACTGTTGACTTACATACTGAACAAATACAAGGATTTTTTACAGTTCCTGTAGATAATGTTTTTGGTAGTATTGTATTAATTGATGATATACGTAAAAAAATGTTATACAATCCTATTATTGTATCTCCAGATATTGGTGGAGTTGTTCGAGCACGTGCTGTAGCTAAATTACTTAATGATATTGATATTGCTATTATCGATAAAAGAAGATCAAAGGCTAATATAGCTCAAGTTATGAATGTTATTGGTGATGTTTCTTATCGTGATTGTTTAATAATTGATGATATGATTGATACTGCTAGTACTATATGCGAAGCTGCTAATATTTTAAAAAAACATTTAGCTAAAAGAATATTTGTATATGCTACCCATCCGGTATTTTCTGGTAATGCTTACTATAATATTAAAAATTCTGTAATTGATGAATTAATTGTATGTGATACAATACCCCTAACATCAACAATAAAGTTATTATCTAATATTAAGATATTAACTTTAGCTAACATGTTAGCAGAAGCAATTAGACGTATTAATAGTGAAGAATCAATATCAGAAATGTTTAAAGTAAAATGATTAAATTAATTATTGGATTATCTAATTATGGTTCATCATATAACAATAATAGACATAATATTGGAGCAAAATTTATTTGTACCTTTGCTAAATATAATAATTTAATCTTTAAAAAAGATGTAAGATTATTTAGTTATATTAGTAAATTTAAAATAGATAATTATAATGTATATTTACTGTTACCAATGACATATATTAATGTGAATGGTAAATCATTATTCGCCGTAGCTAATTTTTATAATATAAAAATAAACGAGATATTAATTATTCATGATGAATTAGATTTACCACTTGGTAAAATAAGATTCAAACAAAAAATAAATAATACTAGTCATAATGGTATAAAAAATATTGTATCAACATTCAATAATAATAATTTATGCAGAATTAAAATTGGTATTGGACATCCAGGAAATAAAAATAAAGTGATTAATTTTTTATTATCTAATATGTCTACTAAAGAATTAAAAATAATGCAATGTACTTTTAATTCAATAATAAAAAATATTAGATATATTATCTATTTGGATAAATATAATATTAGTAAATTTATTTTTGAACACAATAAATTAATTCAACTAACTAAAAATAATATTAATTAACAATTTAATGAATATTAAATGTGGTATTATAGGACTACCTAATATTGGTAAATCAACTTTATTTAATTTATTAACTAATAATCAAGTAAAAACAGATAATTATCCATTTTGTACAATTAGTCCTAATATAGGAATTGTTAATTTATATGATCCTCGTTTATATAAAATAGCTAATATTGTTAATATAAATAATATATTATGTTCTAGAATTCAATTAATTGATACTGCTGGTTTAATTAAAAATGCTGCTAATGGTATCGGTTTAGGAGAAAAAATATTAGAACAATTATATAAGGTTAATATTATCTATCATGTAGTACGTAATTTTAAAAAAGATAGTATTCATCATATATATAATCGTATCTCACCAACAGAAGATATTGATATAATCAATATGGAACTAATTCTTCATGATTTAATTAGATGTGAAAAGTTATTAAGTAAATTAAAATATAATGTTGCTAACGAGAACATTATAAAAACTTATAATAAGTTAATA
>JAOBJR010000086.1 GCA_025728395.1 Candidatus Lightella neohaematopini | reverse complement strand
TGCACAATATTTACGTAACGTGTTACCTTATGCTGGTAGATTAAAAACTGGTACCCCTCCTAGAATTACATTAGATAGTATAAATTTTAATAATTTAACTGCACAGTATAGTGATATTCCATTACCTGTATTTTCTTATATTGGTAATGCTAAACAACATCCTACACAATTACCGTGTTATTGTACTTATACTAATATAAATACTAAAAATATTATCTTAAATAATTTACATCATAGCCCGATTTATAATGGTAATATTAATGGTATTGGTCCTAGATATTGTCCATCTATTGAAGACAAAATAGTAAGATTTAAAGATAAAGATACACATCATATATTTTTAGAACCAGAAGGATTAAATAGTAAAGAGATATATCCTAATGGGATATCTACTAGTTTACCAATTAATGTACAAATTCAATTAATTCGTTCTATCAGTGGACTAGAAAATGCTAATATTATTAGACCAGGATATGCTGTTGAATATGATTTTTTTGACTCTAGAAATTTAAAGTTTACATTAGAAAGTAAATCTATTTCTGGTTTGTTTATGGCTGGACAAATTAATGGTACTACTGGTTATGAGGAAGCTGCTGCACAAGGTTTAATTGCTGGACTAAATGCTGCTAGATTTACTAAAGATTTAAATGGCTGGTTTCCAGAAAGATATCAAGCATATATTGGTGTACTATTAAGTGATTTATGTTTTCTTGGTACTACAGAACCATATCGTATGTTAACAGCTAGAGCTGAATATCGTCTCTCATTAAGAGAAGATAATGCTGATATTCGTCTAACAGAAATAGGAAGAAAATTAGGTATAGTAACAAATAGACGTTGGAAACAATTTTGTAATAAAATAGAAAATATAGAAATTACTCGTCAAAAATTACGTAACATAAATATAGTTCCTAATAGTTTTTTAGCAAAAGATTTAAATAAAATATTATCAAAGCCAATATCTAATCCAATAAATATGGAAGAAATTTTATGTAGATCTGAAGTTAATTGCAATAAATTACTGAAGTTAAAAATTTTTAAATCTATGTTATTAGATAAAGAAATTATTAAACAAATAGAAATACAAGTTAAATATCAAGGTTATATTAATAAGCAACAGTTATTAATAAGTCAACAAGCTAAATACAATAATATATTAATACCGCAAGATATTAATTTTAGTCACATACATGGATTATCTACTGAAGTAATTAATAAATTAAATTTTTATAAACCTAAATCTATTAAAGAAGCATTATTAATTTCCGGAGTTACTCATACAGCAATTACTGTATTAATAATTTGGTTAAGAAAATTAAAAAAAATATAAATATATAATACTTTTATATATTAGTTTAATATATAATGAATAATATTTAGTATTTGTTAGTGTTAAAATACTAATTTAGTATAACTTATATTTTTGTATTTTATATGAAGATAAAATAGGTAATTTAATATGTCGTACGATAATAATAATTATTTTTATGATTATATACATCACCATTTATGTAATTTACAATTTAATTTAAAAAGTTTTAGCTTTGTCAATAGTAGTGATCCTATTAATTCTTTTTGGGTTATAAATATTGATTCATTAATGTTTTCTTCTTTGTTAGGTTTAACTTTTATTTTAATATTTAGATATATTATTAAATCTCATGTTAATAATTGTAAACCAAGTAAATTACAAATTTTAGTAGAATTAATAGTACTATTTATTCAAAAAAATGTTAAAGATATTTCTAATAAACATGACACATTTGTTTATTCATTATCTTTAACATTATTTGTTTGGATTACTTTAATGAATACAATGGATATTATTCCTATAGATATATTACCCTATATTTTTAATAAGTTATTTAATATACCACTGTTGCGTATATTACCATCATCTGATATTAATATTACTACATCTATGGCAATTAGTATTTTTTTCATTGTATTATACTATTATATTAAAAATAAAGGATTACTAGGTTTTTTAAAAGAATTAATTACTCATCCATTTAATAATATTATATTATTTCCAGTGAACATAATTTTAGAATTAATTAATTTATTATCTAAACCAATATCATTAAGTTTAAGATTATTTGGTAATATGTATGCTAGTGAGCTAATTTTTATGTTAATAACTAGTTTAGTACCGTGGTGGTTTCAGTGGGTTATTAGTGTACCTTGGGCTATTTTTCATATTTTAATAATTATTTTACAATCTTTTATTTTTATGATTTTGACTATAGTTTATATTAGTACAGCATTAAAAGAATAATTTCTATATTAAAATAAAAAGGAGAGTTATTATGCATAGTATAGAGTTAATGTATATAGCAGTAGCTGTTATGATTGGATTAGCAGCAATTGGTGCTGCTGTTGGTATAGGAATATTAGGTGGAAAATTTATAGAAAGTGCTGCTCGTCAACCAGATTTAGTTCCTACATTAAGAACACAATTTTTCATTGTCATGGGATTAATTGATGCTATACCTATGATTACTGTTGGATTAAGTTTATATATTATGTTTACTGTAATATAATAATTATTTTATATTATTATTTTAAAGGAGTAATAATCTTGAATATTAATGCTACTATAATAGGACAGACTGTGGCGTTTGTTATTTTTGTTATATTTTGTATGAAATATATATGGCCACCGTTAATAAATATTATTGAAACTAGACAAAAAGAAATTAATGATGGTTTAGATTTTGCCAAACAAGCTAAATTAGAAGTTGCTAAATCGAAACAAATAGCAGCAGATACTATACTAAATGCTAGGTTAGAAGCTGAAAATATTATTAAATTAGCTCATAAACATGAGGAAAAAATTATTAATGATGCCAAAATACTAGCTGATAAAGAATATAAATATATTGTCTCACAAGCAGATATTAAAATTAGTAATAATTACAATCAAGTAAAACAATTACTTTATGAACAAATTAATTCTTTAATATTAACTAGTACAAAAAAAGTAATTAGTCATTATATTAGTGATTGTAAAATTGATGATGTAATAATTAATGAAATAATAAATAAATTAAAATTATAAATAAATATATGAAAAATAAAAGTCAATATCATTGTTTGGTAGCTAGAAAGTATGCACAAGTAATTATTGATATAGCAATGAAGAATAATATGATATCTTATTGGCAAAATATATTAGAATTTTTAGTAAAGTTAATTAATGATAATTCAATATATAAACTAATTACTCATCCAATTTTATATAACCAGATAATTAATATTATAATAGATGTGTGTGTTAATATATTTAATCCACAGAGTAAATTATTCTTACTTTTAATATCTAAAAATAAACGATTTAATATTTTACCTAGTATATTATTTTATTTTAAGTATTTAAAAAATAAAAATTTAAAATTAATTGTTGTTAACGTTATTTCTATTAACAAACTTAGTGTACACCAAAAAGGTAATCTTAATAATAAGATATTGTCTATATTACCTGACAAAACATATAAGATTAGATTAAATAATATTATTAATCCTAATATTATTGGGGGAATTATTTTACATATTAATAATACTGTCTTTGATGGTAGTATATTAAATCATTTAAATCAATTAAAACATTTTTTGAAAAATTAAGGATTAAAAGATGCATTTTAATAATATGGAAATAAGTACATTAATAAGACAACGTATTGATCAGTTTGATTTAAATATAAATACATATGATGAAGGAATTGTCATATATGTTGCTGATGGTATTATTCGTATTTATGGTCTTGATCATGTAATGTTAAATGAAGTAGTTATTTTATCTAATGGTAGTTCTGCTATTGTATTAAATTTAGAAAGAGAATTTGTTAGTGCTGTTGTAATGGGTTCATATTTAGATATTTCAGAAGGTATGAAAGTTAAAACAACAGGTAAAGTTATACAAGTACCTGTAGGTAGAAAATTATTAGGTAGAGTTATTAATGCGTTAGGCGTACCAATAGATAATTCTGGTAAATTAGAATATGAATATTTTAGTAATGTAGAATCTCCTGCTCCTGGAGTAATTGATCGTGTATCTGTAAGTGAACCAATGCTTACTGGATATAAAGCTATTGATGCTATGATTCCTATTGGTCAAGGACAAAGAGAATTAATTATTGGTGATAGACAAACTGGTAAGACAACTTTAGCTATTGATAGTATTATTAATCAAAAAAATAGTGGTATTAAATGCATATACGTAGCTATTGGACAAAAAGCTTCTACTGTAGTAAATACGGTAAATATATTAAAAAAGTATCATGTATTAGATAATACTATTGTAGTAGTTGCTAATGCATCAGAACCAGCAATATTACAATATTTAGCTCCATATACTGGTTGTACTATGGGTGAATACTTTCGTAATATTGGTGAAAATGCATTAATCGTATATGATGATTTATCAAAACAAGCTATTGCTTATCGTCAAATTTCATTATTGTTAAGAAGACCGCCTGGTCGTGAAGCCTATCCTGGAGACATATTTTATTTACATGCTCGCTTATTAGAAAGAGCTGCACGTGTAAGTATTAATTATGTAGAAACATTTACTAATGGTAAGATTAAAAATAAAACAGGTTCTCTTACTGCATTACCAATTATTGAAACTCAGGTAGGTGATGTATCATCATTTATTCCAACTAATTTAATTTCTATTACTGATGGTCAAATATTCTTAGAATCTAATTTATTTAATGCTGGAATTAGACCTGCTATAAATCCAGGAATTTCTGTTTCTAGAGTTGGTAGTGCTGCTCAAACTAGTATAATAAAATTTTTATCAAAAGGAATAAGAAATAAACTAGCACAATACCGTGAACTTATAGCATTTTCTCAATTCTCTTCAGATTTAGATAGTAATACTAGAGCACAAATAAAAGAAGGACAAAATATTACTGAGCTATTAAAACAATCACAATATAATCCATATTCTGTAGCACAACAAGTTATTGTATTATTTTTAGTAGAATATAAGTATTTAAACGATATTTTAGTGAAAAATATATCTAATTTTGAAAACAAGCTATTAGCTTATTTTAATAATTATCATTATGATTTCTTAAAACATATTAATACTAAATTAGTATATAATGATAATATAAAAAATAAATTACATGATATTATAAATAACTTTAAAAATAATTATTATAAATAATTTAGGTTATAAATTAATATGTTTAATATTAAAGAAGTTAAAAATAAAATAAATAGTATTAAAAATACTAAAAAAATTACTAGTGCTATGGAAATGATAGCGTTTACTAAAATGAATAAAGTTAAGATTAAGATATTATCTGTTGATAAATATTTAATTAGCATAAAAAATATTATGAACAATTTATTGTCTAGTAATTTAGATTATAAACCAAAAATAATGAGTAACTATAATTATAATAAAATTATTTATTTAATTATTTCTACAGAAAGAGGATTAGTGGGTACATTAAACATTAATCTTTTTAAGAAAGTATTAATTAATATTAATAAACATATTAAGTTAGGAAAAGATGTTAAATTAATATTAATTGGTGCTAAAGCTATAAATTTTTTTTCTAATTTTAATATAAAGATTTTAGCTAAAATAAATAATTTAAACAATAATTTATTACCTGAAGAATTTAGAATAATAAAGATTAATCAGGTAGTAAAAAACGTGATATCATTGTATAATAATAATATAATAGATGCTTGTTATTTAGCAAGTAATAAATTTATTAATGTTTTAAATCAAGTACCAGAGATAATTAGAATTATCCCGTTTATTAAAACTGGCAAAACAAAAATAAATAGTTGTTATATATATGAGTCAGATATTATTAATATTCTAAATAAATTAATATATTGTTATATCGAATCAAGTATATATTTAGGATTAATAAATAATTTAATAAGTGAACAAGCATCTCGTATGGTAACTATGCAATTAGCTAAGAATAGTTGTGATAATTTAACTAAAGAGCTTGAATTAATTTATAATCAAACTAGGCAAAATAATATTACGCAAGAATTAAATGAAATTATATCTGGTAATATTTAATTAGTTAAGAAGAAAGGGTATAATATAATATGGTTAATGGTAAAATTATTCAAATAATTGGTTCTATTATTGACGTAGAATTTAATCAAAAATATATACCAAAAATATATCATGTATTAAAAGTAGAGAATAATAGTAATGATTTATTCCTAGAAGTACAACAACAGCTAGGAGATGGGGTAGTACGTTGCATTGCTATGGGATACTCTGATGGTCTTTATAGAGGCATGAATGTCGTGAATTTACAACATACTATTGAAGTACCAGTAGGATATAAAACATTAGGAAGAATAATTAATGTTTTAGGACAACCAATAGATATGAAAGGTGAGATATATTCGCAAGAATATTGGTCTATTCATAGATTACCTCCTACATTTCAAGAATTAAATGATAAATATGAAATATTAGAAACAGGAATAAAAGTAATAGATTTAATTTGTCCATTAGCAAAAGGTGGTAAAGTTGGTTTATTTGGTGGAGCTGGAGTAGGAAAAACTGTTAATATGATGGAATTAATACGTAATATCGCAGTTGAACATTCTGGTTATTCAGTATTTACTGGTGTTGGAGAGCGTACAAGAGAAGGAAATGATTTTTATAACGAAATGATAGCATCAAATGTTATTGATAAAGTTTCATTAGTGTATGGACAAATGAATGAACCACCAGGTAACAGATTAAGAGTAGCTCTTACTGGATTAACAATTGCAGAGAAATTTCGTGATAATGGTCATGATGTACTACTTTTTATAGATAATATTTATCGATACACATTAGCTGGTACTGAAATGTCAGCTTTATTAGGTAGAATACCTTCAGCTGTTGGTTATCAACCTACATTAGCAGAAGAAATTGGTTTATTACAGGAACGTATTGCTTCTACAAAAAATGGTTCTATTACATCTATTCAAGCAGTTTATATACCAGCTGACGATCTAACAGATCCTTCTCCTGCAACAACTTTTACTCATTTAGATACTACAATTGTTTTAAGTAGACAAATTGCTGCTTTAGGTATTTATCCAGCAATTGATCCGTTATCTTCTACTAGTCGTCAATTAGATCCTAATATAATTGGTAAAGATCATTATGATACAGCTAAGAATGTAAAGTTAATTCTACAACGTTATCAAGATTTAAAAGATATTATTGCTATTCTTGGTATTGATGAATTATCTGAAGAAGATAAATTAATAGTATCTAGAGCAAGAAAAATAAATAGATTTTTATCACAGCCATTTTTTGTAGCTGAAAATTTTACAGGAATGACTGGAAAATATGTATCAATTAAAAATACTATAAAAGATCTAAAAAATATTATTAGTGGTAAATATGATCACGTACCAGAACAATTATTTTATATGATCGGTAGTATTTCAGATATAAAAAATATTTAAGATATATAATTTAATAAAAAATAATAATTTTATGGCTAGTTTTCAACTTATTATTGTTAGTATAGAAAATTTAATATTTTCTGATATGGTATACAAAGTTACAATTAGTAGTACTGATGGAGAACTTACTATTTTAGCTAGACACGCTCCATTAATTACAATAACTAAACCTGGAATAATTTATATTAATAGTAATAAGTTTAATAATAGATGTATATATTTACCTGAGAGTATATTAGAAGTACAATCGAATAATGTATTAATTATTGCTGATTCAATAATTAATAATATTAATAATTTAAATGAGAAAGAAATTATTAAAGATAAAATTAAGATAGAATCTTTATTAAAAGAACATAATAACACAAATCAACAAATAAAATTATCATTAGAATTATCTAAAACCTTAGCTAAATTACAAGCAATTAAAGATAGTAAATTATTTAAATTAAATAATAAAACATATTAAAAAATGCCGATATAGCTTAAAATTTGGAAAAGCAGTGTATTCGTAATACAAAAGTTGTAGGTTCGAATCCTATTATCGGTATTTTTATAAAATTTTATTCTTTACTGTTTTATTGGTGGGATGAAAGTTATTCCAGTATCCCATGGTTGTTCTATCCATGTGTTTTGGGGTACATCTATAATATACTTATCAACAAAACTACGTCCTAATGGTTTTGCAAAAATAGTTACTAAATATGCTTTATGATATATTTTTTTTATTAGTTTTGCAGTATTACCAGTATCTGTTAAATCATCTACAACAATAAATCCTTCACCATTATTATGGTTATGATATGTATATTTAATTATATTAGTGTTGTGTTGATAACTATAATAATAACTAGCTACACAAAATGTATCAACATAACGAATATTTAGTTCTCTTGCTAATAGAGCACTAGGTACTAAACCACCCCGACTAACAGCAATAATACCTTTCCATTTAGTGGATAAAAGACTTTTAGCAGCTATTCTAGTATACATTTGTAACATATCCCAGGTAACAACATATTTTCTTTTCATAATAAGAAATAGCTTAAAATTTCAAAATTATTATAATTATAATTCATTTTCTATAATTTGTACTAAAATATGAATTATCTTTATATGCATTTCTTGAATACGATCAGCATAACCATTATGAGGAACTGATATTATTATATCAGCAATATTACTAACTAAATTGCTTATCTTGTCACCAGTAAGCAATATGATTTTCATATTTTTATTTTTTGCAATATGCATTGCATTAATAATATTTATTGAATTACCTGATGTAGATAAACAAAACAAAATATCATCCTTATTACCTAACGCTTGTATATAGCGCGAAAACACTTGATGGTAACCAAAATCATTACTAACACAAGATAAATAACTAGGATCAGAAATAACTATTACTGGGTAATCCTAATCTATTTTTTCTATAACGACCAACTAATTCTCCAGCAAAGTGCATAGCATCACAATGAGATCCACCATTACCACAAGATAATACTTTATTTCCATTTTTAAAAGCATAAACTATCATATTTGCTGCAGATTCTATTAAATCTAAATAATTCCTATTTTCAATAAAGTATTTAGTAATCTCTACTGATTTATTTAACTCATCTACAATCAGATTATTATATTTCATATTTTTATAAACTATTTAAAATAATAAATTTTTACTTATTTCTCCATAAACAATAACCATTTTTTTGTATTAAATCTAATTGTTGTTCATGTAAAATTTGTTCTTCTTTGTTAGCACATAGTACTTTTAATTTTTTGTTGCTTATTTTATGTGATTTATATATTTGATTTTGATTTATAAAATTAAAATGTATAATATTTTGACTACTAGTCATACGTAAAAAAATGTTAGCTAATATCTTTGCGTCTAATAAAGCACCATGTAATATTCTAATATTTTTACTTACACAATATCTATCACATAGTGCATCAATACTATTTTTTTTACCAGGGAATAAAGAACGAGCAATTTTTAAACTATCAATAACATTACAAATATTATTAATATTTTTAATACTATGATTTATCATACTTAATTCATAATTAATAAAACTAACA
>JAOBJR010000085.1 GCA_025728395.1 Candidatus Lightella neohaematopini | reverse complement strand
ATTAAAGTAGCTAGACGAGCTATGGAAGCACCTTTACGACAAATAGTTGCTAATGCAGGTGAAGAACCTTCAGTTATAGCAAATAAAGTTAAAGCTAGTGATGGTAATACTGGTTATAATGCAGCTGCTGAGAAATATGGTGATATGATTAGTATGGGTATTCTTGACCCTACTAAAGTAACTCGTTCTGCATTACAATACGCAGCTTCAGTAGCTGGATTAATGATTACTACTGAATGCATGGTAACAGATCTACCTAAAGAAGAAAAACCTGATCTTAGTGGTGCTGGACCTGCTGGTGGTGGTATGGGTGGTATGGGTGGTATGGGTGGTATGATGTAAGATCCATGCCAAAGTAGTTTATTTGTTAAATAAAACCCTCTAATTAATAGAGGGTTTTATTATTTATATTATTTTTTTATCATACATTAATTTAGGTAATAAATACCCTGATACTTTATTAGATAAATCTCTCATAATTTTATTAGCTTGTGTTTTTGTTACTAAAAAATGAATATTACTATTAATTTTATCTAACAAATGAATATAATATGGTATAATTCCAGCTTGAATTAATTTTATACTTAAATTAGCTAATATATTAGCATCATTATTAATATTGCGTAGTAGTACACTTTGATTTAGTAATATTACATTAGCTTTACTTAATTTATTCATACTACTAATCACACTAGAATTTATTTCATTAGCATGATTAATATGTGTAACTAAAATTATTTTAAACCTAGAATTAATTAATATATTACATAAATCATCTGTAATTCTACTAGGAATAATTATAGGTAGTCTTGTATGAATTCTTAATATGAGAATGTGATTAATTTTTTCTAACATTGATATAAATAATTTTATATTTTTATCTCTTATCATCAATGGATCACCACCTGATAAAATAACTTCATTTATTTCTTCATTTCGTAAAATATAATCTATTATATAATTCATATTATTTTTTATATTACTAATATCTTTTAAATAATCACGACGAAAACAATAACGACAATGAATAGCACAACTATTATTTAATAAAATTAATACACGATTATTATATTTATGTATTAAATTAAACTTAATTAAATTATTTTCCAATAAATTTTTTTTTGTTAATCTATTAAAATTACGTGATTCTTTAATATTTATTAATATTTGCATCAATAGTGGATCATTAGGATCATTTAATTTCATTCTTTTTACAAAAATTTTTGGTACTCTAAAAGAAAAAGATACCTTAGTTTTTATATTATTAATTAATTTAATATTATTATTTAATTTTAATAATTTTAATAATTCATACGGACTATTGATAGTGTTAGTTAACTGTTTTAACCAAAGCTCTTTACTATTAAAATATTTCATATTACAATAATTAAAGTTAGTTTTAACATATAAAATTAGTGTACAATGACTACATGTAACGTTAATTCATTATATCCAGGAATAAAAATATTACAAGATAATGAACCATCTATTGTTATTCATAATGAATTTATTAAACCTGGCAAAGGACAAGCATTTAATAGAATACGTTTACATAAATTAATATCAAATAAATTTATAGAAAGAATATTCAAATCTGGACATAATATAGAATTAGCTGATGTACAAGAAATTTGTTTAGTTTTTTTGTATAGAAAAGGAGATTTTTGGTATTTTATAGATAAAAATTTTGAACAATTTATTGTTAATAAAAGTATTATAGGAAATAATATTAAGTGGATTGTAGAACAAGTTAAATATGATGTAATTATTTGGAATAAAAAAATAATTACGATTATTCCTCCAAAATTTATACATTTAAAAATTGTTAGTACTACTCCATTTGTAAAAGGAGATAATATTAATACTAATACTAAACTAGCTAAATTAATTACTGGTGTAGTAATTAAAGTTCCTTATTTCTTAGAAGTTGGAAATATAATTAAAGTTAATACTAACTCTGGTAAATATGTTTCTAGAATTAAATAAAAAAAGATTAAATTTAATAAAAATGAATTACACATGGCGACCTAATATTTCAATTGAAAATTTAATAAAACGAGCTAAATTAATAAGAAAAATTAGAAAATTTTTTGAATGTCGTAATTATATAGAAATAGAAACTCCATTATTAAGTAATGGAACAATTACGAATGTAAATATAATTCCTTTTGAAACAAAACTAATTGATAATAATTATAAAAAATTATATCTAATTAGTAGTCCAGAATTTCATATGAAACGTTTACTATGTATTGGTATGAATAAAATATTTCAATTATGTCATAGTTTTCGTAATGGTGAGATTGGTAAGTATCATAATCCAGAATTTACTATATTAGAATGGTATAGAAAAAATTGTAGTATGAATACTATCATGTTAGAAACTAATAAATTACTTAAATTAATTCTAAAATATAAAAAATCAGAATTTATCTCTTATCAAAATATATTTATTAAACACACAAATATAGATCCTTTAAATATTGACAAAGAAAAAATAAATAAGTTTTTATTAAAAAATAAATTAATACATTTATTTGATAATAATTATAATAATATTATACAATTAATATTCTCATTAGTTATAATTCCTAGATTAGGATTAAAAAATCCAATTTTTGTATATCATTTTCCTGCTTATCAAGCAGAATTAGCTTGTATTAATGATAAAAATGAAAAAATTGCTGATAGATTTGAAGTTTATTTTAAAGGTATTGAATTATCGAATGGTTGTTATGAATTAATTAATGCAAAAGAACAATTAAAAAGATTTATGTATGAATTTAAAAAAGTTATTAATAATAAATTAAAACGTTATATAGATAAAAGATTAGTATTAGCTTTAAAATATGGTAATATTTCAAATTATTCTGGTGTGGCATTAGGAATAGACAGATTAATTATGTTAGCATTAAAAATAAACAGTTTAAAAGAAGTAATTTCTTTTGATATAAAAAATGCTTAGAATATTTTTAACTTAATCTTTATATCCCATTATATTACCAACATAACTAACATTATTAGATTTGATTCTTTTACATAAAGTAATACTATTTTTTTTAAAAATAGTAATTACAGTAGATCCTAATCTAAATTTCCCCATTTCCTGACCTTTTAATAAACAAATATTATCTTGTTTAGTATAACACCAATGTTTTATAATATGGTCTCTTGGAGGAATAACTATACCATGCCAAATAGTTTCAATACTACCAACTACAATAGATCCTATTAATATTTGTACCATTAGTCCAAATTTAGTATTAAATAAACATATTAAACGTTCATTTTTTGTAAATAAATTCAATTTATTGTTTACATTAAATTTATTTAAAGACCATAATTTTCCTGGAACATATATCATTTCTTTTAATATACCATCACAAGGCATATGTACTCTATGATAATTAGCAGGAGATAAATATATATTAATAAATATACCATTAATAAATTTATCTGATAAATATCTATTTTTAGCTAATAACATAGTTAAATTATAAAAAATATTTTTTGCTTGTACTATAGTATAATAATTAATATTACCATATTGCATGATATAACCATCAGCAGGTAATATTACAGTAAATTCTCTACTGTTAAAGTTACGCACATTATCTTTTAATGGTCTAGTAAAAAAATCATTAAACGTACAATATTTAGTTATATCTTTTTCTTTAATTTCATACATATTTATACTATAGATATGTATAAATAATTTAATAATTAAATGAGTAATACATCCTAATTTCAAATTAGCTATTTTGCCAAATAATTTTGTCAATGTATATTTAGGTATTATCGATAACAATATTAGTTTAAATTTATTAATCATAATTACATTATTTAATATTTATAAAATATAAATAGTAAACTACTAAACTATATTGTATAATATATAATAAGTTATTATAATAATATATAATAAATTATATTTTAAAGAGAAAATAGTGGATAATAATCTTATTTGGTTAGATTTAGAGATGACTGGATTAAATCCAGATAATCATCGTATTATAGAAATTGCTACTTTAGTTACTGATGTTAATTTAAATATTTTAGCAGAAGGTCCATCATTAGCACTATATCAACCGGAAGAACAATTATTACAGATGGATAGTTGGAATATTCGTACTCATACAGCAACTGGTTTGATCAATAGAGTACGTAATAGTAAAATTAATGAAGTTATTGCTGAAGAACAAACTATAGCATTTTTGACTAAGTGGGTACCTATAAATAAATCTCCAATATGTGGTAATAGTATTGCACAAGATAGAAGATTTTTATTTCGTTATATGCCAAAATTAGAATCATACTTTAACTATAAGTATTTAGATGTTAGTACAATAAAAGAATTAGTTCGTAGATGGAAACCTCAAATATTGAGTGGTATAAAAAAACGTAATATGCATCAAGCATTATCCGATATTCGTGAATCAGTTGCAGAGTTAAATTTTTATCGTAAGAATTTTTTTTCATAAATTAGTAATTTATGTAAAATTAAATTTAGCGGGAATAGCTCAGTTGGTAGAGTATAACCTTGCCAAGGTTAGGGTCGCGAGTTCGAATCTCGTTTCCCGCTTTTTATAAAAATTATCCATTTTTAAATTCCTGTTGTAGTTGATTAACTTTATTTAGGTAGCTACGTGATTCTAATGATGGATGTCTAGTATTAAGTGCAAAATAAACATCTTCTGGTGTTAAATTATTTATAATTTTTATTGCTTTGTTTTTATTTTTAGAAAAAACTTTAAGTACACTTGCAGCACCACTATGGTAAGCAGTTATTACTGCATATTTTCGAGATAATGGATTATTAATTTTATTTAAGTATTCATTTTGAAGTATAGCTAAATAAGCTGTTCCAATATCAATGTTATTTTTTGGATTTAATAAGTAATTACGACTTGGCTGACCCCATTTTCCTTGTCTTTTAAATACATCACGTCCAGCACTTTGTCTTATGATTTGCATTAAACCTAATGCATTTGAATGACTAATAGCATAAGGATTAAAATTAGATTCTATTTGGATAATAGCTAAAATTAGATATTTATCTACACCGTATTTTTCTGATGCTCTATTAATTAAATTAATATACTTATAAGATTTTTCATAAATATTATTATAATCTTTATTATATTGTATAGTTATTGACCAAATTTTATGTTGATTAATTTGTTTTATTACTAATCTTGTCCGTAACAAGTAATTAGTAAATTTAACAGCATGATAATATAATTCTATTGGTAGATTTAAATTACTAATAATATTATATTTAAATTTAAATGTTTGTATATTAAGAAAATTTTTACTAATTTTAATTAAATTTAAGTAATTATATATTAATATACTATTTATAGTAGCAATTCGTAAATATTGAATAGGATTATTATTAATAATAGTTTTAATAATAATAGAATGATTATTAAGATTAATATAACTATAAGTTTTATAATTATTATTTCTTAAATGATTTTTAATACTAGTAGTTGTAATAACTTTATTATTGCTACGTATATGATATTTTATATTATTTGTTAACTTAACTATTAAAATGCCTAAATTATTTTTTTTACAACAAAGAAATGATTTATTTAAATTATTTTTAGTTGAACAAGAAACTAATAAGCATATAGTACTTAATAAGTATAATATTTTTTTCATATTAATTAACTACTTTTTAATACTATATGGTTAATTTAATAATTAAAATAAGTAACTTTTAAGTGTAATTAAAAATTAATATTAATAATACTTTACTACTAAACTAAACTATAGAGATAAACTAGTATTAATTTATTAGTCTTTATTTAAATAAAATAACTGATATTTAAAAAGTATTAATATTTTTTAAATTTTTTATACGATTCATAGATACATCTATTGCATTAGCTATTATAGATGATATATTTTCTTTTTTGAATACTGATATTGCTAATTCTGTAATACCTTTTTTAGAAGATATTAATTCACGCAATTTATTAAATGTATTATGATTATTTAATTTACTTAGATGGATAATTCCATTTATGGTATTTATTATTATATTGTAGGCATCACATTGATTTACTCCCATAGACTCAATTTTTTTTTGCATTTCTTCCATAAAAAACAAAAAATATGCAGGAGAACTACCAACAATAACAGTAAAAATATCAATATCATTTTCATTATTTAACTGATAAATAATCCCCATTTTACTAAATAAATTTTTAGTAAAATTTATACTATTAATATCATTAGATATTGCATATATTGCAATAATACCATAATTTACAGCAATTGCTATATTAGGCATTACTCTAATAATATTAATATTGTTTTGTTTTAATAAATTAATTAAAATATTAGTACTAATTCCTGCTAGTAATGATATAACTATTTTTTTTGACAAATTAATCTTATTCAGATCATGACAAACAGAAACAATTGATTGTGGTTTAACCGCTAATATTAATACATCTGCTTGATCAGAATAATATATATTGCTACTACTATTCTTAATACCAAATAACTTTGTTATATTATTACGGTTTTCAGTAGATGGTGCACATACAGTTATTAAATCTTTTTTATAATTACTATTAATTAAACCGCTAACTATAGCATAGCTCATATTACCTGCACCAATAATATTTATTCTTTTTTCTTCTATATTATATTTATCCACTTTAATTTATCCTTCACTAAAAAATTATATTATAGATTCATAGAAATAATAATTATGATTTATAATAATCATACTAAATTTAAATAATAAAAAAATTGTAATTTTATAAATATAAATGTTAAATCTAACTTTATCAATTAAAGTAATAACATATATTTTTTAATTTCAAAATATTTAATTTAGATGTAATTGAATAATTATTAATAATATTAAATAAATATCACAACATAATATTTATCCTAATAAATTATAAGTTTTAATAAAATATTTTACTAATTTGGTACATAATTTTAAAATAGATTAGTTTTAATATTTTAAGTTATTATTAATAATATTTAAAAAACTTTTTTCTAAACCAACTTTCAAGTATTAAAACTGCTGATAGTTGATTAACAATATCAATTTTTATTTTATTTGTTTTATAATGTTTATTTTTTAATAATAAATACGCTTCTTTGGTTGTTAATCGTTCATCATGTAATTCTACTGATATATTAAACTTATTATTTAATAAACTAGCAAAATTACGAGCTTTAATAGTTATATTTTGTTCATTATTATTCATATTAATAGGTAAGCCAACAATTAGTATATTAGGTGACCAAATATTTATTAATGGTATTAATTTATTCCATACCGGGATACCATAATTAGTTTTTAATGTAGTAATTGGCTGAGCAGTATAAGTAATAGATTGTCCAACTGCAATACCAATATTAGTAATTCCAAAATCAAAAGCCATTGCAATTATTATTTCGTTAACCATGTCCAATTTGACTAGAAATGTTATAAATATCTATACCAATAATTTTTGCAGCATCACGCCAACGATTCGTTATCGGTGTGTGAAATAATATCTCTGTATTAGCTGGAATAATTAACCAACTATTATCTAATAGTTCATGTTCTAATTGTTCTTGTTCCCAACTAGAATATCCTAATGCAACTAATATATTATCCGGCTGATTATCAGTACCTAAAGTTTCTAGTATATCTTTAGATGTTGTGATCATTGTTTGAGATGATATACTAATACTAGAATTAAATTTATTACATGGAGTATGTAATATGAAACCTCTATCATCTGCTATTGGACCACCAACAAATACTGGATTTTTTAATTTAGAACCATAATTATCTGAGATTTTAGGTTTAATTTTTAACTTATCTAAAATATTTTCTATAGTAAAATATACTACTGGCTTATTAATAATAAGTCCCATGGCACCTTCATAATTATGTTCACAAATATATACAACAGATCCTTTAAATAAAGGATCTGTTAATGTTGGCATAGCTACTAAAAAATGATGCTGTAAATTCATTATTATTTAATATAATATAAAATTTTATAATAAATTATTAGTTTTTTATAGTACATTTTAATATAATTTATTAACTTATTTATAATGGATATATTAATAATATTTTCTATTTTTTCAGAAATACTAAGTTAGCAATATTAATTATAATTATTTTATTTTTATTACATTTAATTAAATAAATATTAATCTATTTTTAACTAAAAAAGAAGATAAACTATTAAAATTTTATAATCATTATTGTATATTTTATAATATTTTCTTTTGTTATTATATTAATAATAATAATTAATTATCTAATTTAAAAAAACAAATTAAAATATATAGAATATTTTAGTTCTATTAATTAATAATATTTTATTAGTAAATTTAAATTAGTAAAAATTTTTAAGTAATATAAAATTTATATAATTAATTATATGGTTTGTTAATGAAGAAATTAATATTATATTATTTGTAATATATAATAAATTACTATTCATATAGTTTAGTTTAAAAATAATATTTTATACTTATTAGTTTTATATTATCTTGTTCACAATTAATCTTAATAATATTTAAGATATTCTTAATAATAGATATTATAATAATATTTTTTATAGTTACATAAACTAGATTTTTTATTAAAAAAATAACACTATTACATTTATTTTTATATATCTTAATGCATAAATTATATAAAATAATTATTATTAATTTATAGATATTTATTTATTAATAAAAGAAAATTTTTAATATATTAAGACTAATTATTCTTATTACATAATTGATATTGATTATTATAATATTTTTTTAATTTTATTAAATAGTTATTTATTGATAATTTATTATTAATGAATAATTAAAAAATTATCTTTTCTATATACAATATAATATAATTTGTTAAATTTATTAATAATATAGTAAGATATTATATTTTATTAATTACTTTACTAAATTTGTAGTTAAGTTTAATTTAATTGTTAATTAATTTCCCATATCACCAAATATAGTTTGTAAAATAGTTATAGCACTTATTACAGCAGTTTCTACACGTAGAATTCTTGGTCCTAAAGTTATATTAAAAAATTTATAGTTATTAATAATTAAATTATCTTCTTTAGATAAACCATTTTCTGATCCAATTAAAAAATAAATTTCATTAATTAATGATAATTTTTTTAATTTATTTATACTGTTACTATCATATGGATTAAAATATATTTTTGTATCCTTTTCTTTTAACAAAGAACACCAGTCTAATATAGACTGTGGTTTCTTTATTTTCATAATTTTGTTACGTCCACATTGAGCACAACTATTAATA
>JAOBJR010000084.1 GCA_025728395.1 Candidatus Lightella neohaematopini | reverse complement strand
CTAATCTATCAAATCCTATCCATTGTTTTAATAAAGGAGAAAGATCATAATCATGCATACTTATTTTCCTATTATATAAAAAATTATAAATAATAACCAAACTATAAGTATAATCTATATAATTAATTATTTCTAGTAAAATTATAAACTTTTTAAATAAAAAATAATTTAATACTTAAATATCAATATTTATTGCTTCTAATGAATTTTGTTCAATAAATTTTTTACGTGATATTACATCATCACCCATTAATATATTAAATAAATTATTTGCAATATTAATATCACTAACTGTTATTTGTGATATACATCTTTGATTAGGATCCATTGTAGTTTTCCATAATTGATCAGCATTCATTTCTCCAAGTCCTTTATATCTTTGAATAACTAAATCTTTACATGATTCTTTTAATAACCATTCTATTGCTTCTTCCAATGAAGAAGTATTTTTCCTATTTTTATTATGAACTACACATATATCACTATTTAAATTAATATTTGTTTTACTTTTTATGTTAAAAATTATTTTATATTCTTCACTATTTATAAAATCTTTATTTATCAAATAATGTCTAATTTTACCATATACTATAATGGATAGTAATATTTCATAATAAAAATTATCATTTTTAGAAATTTTATAATCATTAATAAATATTATTTTTTCATTACTATTTACTAATTTAACTAATGATAATATCCATTTATTCAGTATTGCTAAATTGCTAAAATGATGAATTGTTAGTATTGGTTGGTAAAATAAATATTTTATTAAATGTTCGTAATATGAATATTTAATATTTTTTAATTTTCTTTTAATCATTAGATAATTATTTATTATTACGAATAATAATCTTCCACATATTTCTTTATTGTCAATAAATAATTTAGTATTATTAATTGCTAAATTAATACGATAAATATTCATATCATCACTATTATGAATATATACCTCCTTATTGTTATGTTTTACCTTAAATAATGGTGGTTGAGCAATAAATAAATAACCATTTTTTATAATATCAGGCATATATCTATAAAAAAATGTTAATAATAAAGTTCTAATATGTAATCCATCAACATCTGCATCAGTCATAATAATTATGTTATGATATCTTAGTTTATCTATATTAAATTCATTTTTTCCTATTCCACAGCCCAAAGTTGTAATTAAAGCTATTAATTCTTGTGAAGATAACATTTTACTAAAACAAGCTTTTTCAACGTTTAATATTTTTCCTTTTAATGGTAAAATAGCTTGGTTTTTACGATTACGACCTTGTTTTGCTGATCCACCTGCAGAATCTCCTTCTACTAAGTATAATTCAGATAGCGCTGGGTTTTTTTCCTGACAGTCAGTTAATTTTCCGGGTAATTTACTAACATCAAAAATATTTTTTTTTCTTGTTAATTCTCTTATTTTACGAGCAGCTTCTCTAACTCTTGCTGCGTTAATAATTTTATTAATTATTATTTTAGTATCGTTAGGATGTTCTAGTAAAAAATCTAATAATCTGTCACTTACTAATGATTCTATAACATATCTAACTTCTGATGATACTAATTTATCTTTTGTTTGAGAAGAAAATTTTGGATCAAACATTTTTATTGATATAATAGTAGTTAATCCTTCACGTATATCTTCTCCAGAAATTACTAATTTATTTTTCCTATTTAAGAATTCTTTATCTATATATTGATTTATAGTACGAGTTAATGCAGAACGAAATCCAGATAAATGAGTACCCCCATCTTTTTGGGGTATATTATTTGTAAAACAATAAATATTTTCTTTGATAGAGTTATTCCATTGCATCGCAATATCAATAATTATATTATTTCTTTCAGAAGAAAAATTAAATATATTTTGATGAATTGGTAATTTATTTTTATTTATTAATGATATAAATGATCTAATACCACCAGTATTTTGAAAAAATTTTTGTTTATTATTAAGTTCATCTATTAATTTAATAGATATACCAGGATTTAAAAAAGATAATTCTTTTAATCTATTTTTTAATATATTAAAATTAAATTTTATTTCATTAGTAAAAATACTAAGATCTGGCCAGAATCTTATGATTGTGCCATTATACTTAGTTTTATTAATAATACTAATTGGTTTTTCTGGAATTCCAAAATAATAATATTGTTGATATACAAACCCATCTCTCATAATAGTAAGAACTAATTTTTCTGATAATGCATTAACTACAGAAACACCAACTCCATGTAATCCACCAGAAATCTTATAAGAATTGTTATCAAATTTACCACCAGCATGTAACATAGTCATTATTACTTCAGCTGCAGATATGCCTTCTTCTTTATGTATATCAACTGGTATACCTCTACCATTATCTTTTACTGAAATTGAATTATCTTTATGAATAATCACAACAATATTATCACAAAAACCAGCTAACGATTCATCAATTGAATTATCTACAATTTCGAATACCATATGATGTAAACCAGTACCATCATCTATATTACCTATATACATACCAGGTCTTTTACGAACTGCGTCTAATCCTCTAAGAATTTTTATATTGGATGAATCATAATAATTTATTTTCATTTTTATATAATTAGTTAAATTTAATTATTTTTAATAATTGATTTAGAATAAATAGTAAAGTACTAATTAATTACATTAATAATAATATCCTGCATTTTAATTATTAATAATATTAAAAATTATAATTTTACTAATATAAAAATTAGTAACTATTAAATTTTTATAGGCATTATAATATAAGTTAATAATTGTTGACTTATTAAGTCACTAATTTTTAGTATACCATCATTAGTAAATGTTAATGTGACTATTTTACAATGTAATACATTTAGTACATCTAATATATATATTGCATTGAATGCAAATTCAATGTTTTTACCATCATATGGTATAATAATAATTTCTTTTGCTATTTCAAAATCTAAATTATTTGCTATTAACGTTAATTTACTTCTACTAATAATTAATTTAATACTATATGATTTATCATTAACAATAGTTATTATTCTACTTAAAGCACTTTTTAATTCCATTAATTCCAAAGATATTTTAATATCCACATTTTTAGGTATAACATTGATAAAATTAGGAAAAGTACCATCAATTAATTTAGAAGTAAACATATAATTATCAATTGACAATGATATACTGTCATCATTAAAAAACATACTAATTAAACATTTACATTTATTTAATAATCTCATTAATTCTAATATTCCATTTCTCGGAATTATAATAGATATGTTTGATATATTAAAATTAATATTAATTCTACAAATTGATAATCTATGTCCATTTGTAGATACAATATACATCATATTATTTGATGTTATTTTAAATAGCATACCATTTAAATAATAACGAATATCTTGTTTAGCCATAGAAAAATAAGTACAAGATAAAGCATTAAGTAAAACTTTACTAGATAAAGTACAATAAATATTACTTTTTTTATAATTAATTTTAGGGAAACCTTTATCTGGTAAAGTAGATAAAGAATATAAACTATTTTTAGTTCTAATAATCAATTTATTATTTTCTAGAGATATATTAATAATGTTATCATTAGATAATTTTTTACAAATATTGTATAATTTTTTTATTGACACTGTTATCGTACCAATATTAATAATATTACAATTATCTATTTTAACTGTGATTTCTACTTCTGTATTAGTTCTAAGAAATAATATATAATTACTAGAAACTTTAATTAAAACATTATTTAATATTGATAAAGATAAATTACTATTAGCTAAAGTATATAAATTTTGTAATAACTTTATTAAGTTAATATTTTCTATACTAAATTTCATCAATATTAAAATTATAGTTTTATTAATATTATTAAAAGTAATTATTATATTCTTAAATAAGAATAATATTAAATATTGTTATAATATCATAATTATCTTAAAAATATATATTTTAATTATTAAAAATAACTATTATATATTTATTGTGTACAATATAATAATTTTAAAATTAAGGAAAATTAATGAAAAGAACTTTTCAACCATCTGTATTAAGAAGATTACGTAAACATGGTTTTCGTCATCGTATGAAAACAAATAGTGGACGTAAAATTCTATCATGTAGAAGAACTAAAAAAAGATTATACCTAACAGTTTCAAATTATAAATAAATGAATAAAAAATATAAATTTTTAAAAAAACAAAAATTACTATTTAATAAACAATTTAGTTTAGTATTTAATAAGTTAGAATACTTTAGTTTTGATGAACAAATTACTGTAATAGGATGTATAAATAATTTGAATTATTCCCGTATTGGTATTATAGTACCAAAAAAAAATATTAAAAAGTCTTTTCAAAGAAATAGAATAAAAAGATTAATACGTGAATACTTTCGTTTAAATGTACATGATTTTTTTTTATGGATTATGTAATTTTGGTAAAACAATATTTATCAAAAATAAAACAAATTAATTTTAAATTGTATTAGGGTGTATGATATTTGTATCAAAAATATTAATTAATATGATATATGGTTATAAAATAATAATTAGTCCTTTATTAGGTAGACATTGTAGATTTGTTCCTAGTTGTTCGCAATTTGCTATAGAAGCAATCACCACATTTGGTCTAATAAAAGGTGTTTGGTTTGCTATAAAAAGAATTATCAAATGTTCACCAATATTTAATGGTGGTTATGATTCAATTGATAGATATTTATAATATAATAACATTATAATGAATACACAAAGAAATTTTCTTATAATTATTTTGGTATTTATTTCTTTTCTATTATGGCAAATATGGCAAACTGATAATCAGTTAAATATAGTAGATAAACATATAACAAATAATAATCAGTACTTATTAGACAATAAAAATCATATTATTACAATTATAACTGATACTTTATTATTAAAAATTAATCCATACAATTCTACAATAGAACAAGCATATCTACTAAAATATCCTAAATATCTTAAATCTCATGAATCGTTTAAGTTATTAAATACTTCATCAAATTTTATTTATCAGTTACAAAGTAGTTTATCTGGTAATGATTATTTTAGTAGAAATTTATTAAAACACTTAAAGTTTTGTAATAAGAAAATAAAATATGTATTAGGGGATAATCAAAAAGAATTAAAAATACCATTTATATACAAATCTAATAGTAATTTTATTTATATTAAAACTTTTATATTAAAACGTAATGATTATAAAATTAGTGTAATTGATAGTATTATTAATAATACTAATAAAAATGTTATAATAAATATTTTTGGTCAAATAAAACAATCTATTAATAATCCAAATCAACACAATAATAATTTTATTAATAGTTTTTATAGAGGTAGTTCATATTCTACTGATCATGAAAATTATAAAAAATACGAATTTAGTAAAATAAAATACTATAAATTAATTACTAATACTAATTATGGTTGGGTAGCTATGTCACAAAAATATTTTATTACTGCCTTAATTATTCCAAATTTTGGAATTAACAACCTTTATATTAATAAAATAAATGATAATGTTCTAATTGGATTTAAAAATGAAATACGTGTTAATGCTTATAATAAAAAAGATATTCATACTAAAATATGGATCGGACCAAAGTTACAATCAAAACTAAAGTTAGTAGCAAATAATTTAGATCTTACTGTTGATTATGGATGGTTGTGGTTTATATCTCAACCATTATTTAAATTATTAGACTTTGTTACAAAGTATACAAGAAATTGGGGATTATCAATAATTATTACAACTATTATAATAAAAATGATATTACATCCTCTAACTAGAATTCAATATGTTTCAATGGCAAAAATACGTTTGTTACAACCTAAAATATCTATGATTCGTAAGAAATTTGAAAATAATAAACAACAACAAAGTAAAGAAATATTATCTTTATATAAAAAAGAAAAAGTTAATCCGTTTGGAGGATGTTTTCCAGTTATAATACAAATGCCAATATTTTTATCCTTATATTATGTATTGTCTGGATCAGTAGAGTTAAGACATGCTAATTTTTGTTTTTGGATAAACGATTTATCATCACAAGATCCATATTATGTCTTACCAATAATTATGGGTATAACTATGTATATAATTCAAAAATTATCTTCAAATAATATTGAAGATTTAATACAAAGAAAAATAGCAACTATTATGCCAATTATATTTACGTTATTTTTTTTCTGGTTTCCATCTGGTTTAGTATTGTATTATATTATTAGCAATATAATAACTATTATACAACAACAAGTAATATTTCGCAGATTAATTAAATAAAAGGTATAAAATAATTAAATAAAAAAATTACTAATGAATATAAATATAAATCAAAATAAAGATACTATAGCTGCTATAGCTACTACTCCTGGATATAGTGGTATTGGTATTATACGTATTTCTGGGACTTTAACGTATAATGTAACAAAAAAAATATTAGGATTAATTCCAAAAAATAGAAAAGCAAGTTATTTACCATTTAAGTATAAAAATAATATTATAGATTATGGTATTGCCATTTTCTTTAATCATCCTAATTCTTTTACTGGTGAAGATATGTTAGAATTACATTGTCATGGTGGACCAGTAATATTAAATACTTTATTACAATATATTATTTCATTACCTAGTATTCGCATAGCTAATCCAGGAGAATTTTCTATGCGTGCTTTTTTAAATAAAAAGATTGATTTAGTACAAGCTGAATCTATAATTGATTTAATTAATTCTAATTCATTAGAATTTTCTAAAAAATTAATAAATGTATTTGAGGGTAATTTTTCTTATAAGATTAAAAAATTAATAGGTACTATAGATAATTTATATTCTCACATAGAAGCTATGATTAATTTTCCTGATGATCAATTAGAACAATTATCTAATGATACTATTATTTCTACCTTAGATAATGTGATTAGTATAGTAAATAAATTAAATAAACAAGTAACAAATAATATTATACTACGGGATGGTATTAAAATAGTTATTATTGGAAGACCTAATGTTGGAAAATCTAGTTTATTTAATGCTTTAATTGGATGTAATAATGCTATTGTAACCTCATCTCCTGGTACTACTAGAGATGTGTTAAGATATTATATTAACTTAGATGGTATAACAATTAATATTAGTGATACAGCAGGGATTCATAATACAAATAACTTCATAGAAAAAATAGGAATTAAACATTCTTTAAAAGAAATTAAAACAGCTAATCATATATTATTAGTAGTTGATAGTACTATTTGTGAAATTAAAAAATTAAATCATATTTATAATAATTTTATTAAAATAGTTAACAATATACCAATCACTATTATTCGTAATAAAGCTGATCTTAGTCATGAAAATATTAGTATCAATAAATTAGAAAAATATCATGTTATAACAATATCAGCTAAATTAAAAAAAGGATTAGATTTAATTTTTAATCATATAAAAGACTTGTATATTAAAAATAACTATGAATTTAATAATGTAAATAAACACAGATATTTTAGTATATTAAACAATGTTATCTTACATTTAAGGCGTGGCAAAGAAAATTATTTGTATTGTGATATTTTACTAGAAGAATTAAAATATATTAAATACTATTTAGATAGTATTATCGGTAATGTTTATGATAATAAACTATTAGATAAAATATTTTCTAAGTTTTGTATTGGTAAATAATATTAAGAGATTCTAAAAAGGTAGATCATCATCAAAATTTATTGATAAATCTTTATCACTTTTGTATGTTTTTATCTCTTCATTATTTAATTTATTAGATGTGTTATTTTTAATGTCATTATTTTTAATTTTATTACGACCACTAATAATATTTAATGTACCATTAACACCAACTATTATTTCTGTAGTATAATGATCTATATTATTTTTATCTTGCCATTTTCTTGTTTGTAAACTACCTTCTATATAAATTTGTGAACCTTTAATTAAATACTCTCTTGCTATTTCTGCTATTTTTCCAAAAATAACGATTTTATGCCATTCTGTTTTTTCTTTAACCTCTCCTGTTTGTTTATCACGCCATGTGTCAGATGTAGCTAAACTAATATTAGCTACTATATTACCGTTAGCCATATAACGTATTTCTGGATCATTACCTAAATAACCTAGTAAAATAACTTTATTAACTCCTTTCATATATTTTCCTATTTATATATCAATATTTTATTTTTAATATATATAACTATAGTCAGAATAGTTATCAAATCTAGACCAATGGCCATTAAACATTAGTTTAATAGTACCAATTGGACCATTTCTTTGTTTACCTATAATAATTTCGGTAATACCTTTTATACTATTATCATTATAAACCTCATCACGATATATAAACATAATTAAATCAGCATCTTGTTCTATAGAACCAGATTCTCTTAAATCTGAATTTAATGGTCTTTTATCAGCGCGTTGTTCTAAACTTCTATTAAGTTGTGATAAAGCTATAATTGGTATTTTTAATTCCTTAGCTAAAGATTTTAACGATCTAGAAATTTCTGCTATTTCTAGTGTACGATTTTCAGCTAAATATGGAACTCTAATTAATTGTAGATAATCAATCATAATTACACTTAATCCTTGATGTTCTTTATATACACGACGAGCACGTGCTCTTATTTCAGTTGGAGTTAATCTAGAAGAATCATCAATATATATATTTTTTTTACTTAGTAAAATTTTTATAGTATTAGAAATTTTAGTCCAATCATGATCATTTAATTGACCAGTACGAATTTTACTTTGTTCTACACGTGATAACGATGCTAACATTCTTATCATAATTTGTTCACCTGGCATTTCTAAACTAAAAATTAAAACAGGTTTATCTTCTGACATAGCTATGTTTTCACATAAATTAATTGCAAATGTAGTTTTACCCATTGAAGGTCTAGCTGCTATAATAATTAATTCTGATTTTTGTAATCCAGCAGTTTTAATATCTAAATCTTTGTATCCACTAGATATTCCAGTAATACTACTATTTGGTTTTTTATATAATTGTTCAATTTTATTTATTGTATGTTCTAAAATATTTTCAATATTTTTTAAATTATTATTTGTATTTGTTCTATTTTCGGAAATTTGAAAAATTAATGATTCAGCTAAATCTAATAAATCTGAACTACTACGACCATTAGGGTAATAACTAGCATCTGCTATTTCATTTGCAACATTAATTAATTCTCTTACTAT
>JAOBJR010000083.1 GCA_025728395.1 Candidatus Lightella neohaematopini | reverse complement strand
CTTTTGGACCAGTATTTAGAGCAGAAAAATCTAATACTAGTAGACATCTAGCAGAGTTTTGGATGGTAGAATTAGAAATAGCATTTGCTAATCTTAAAAATATTATTGATGTGACAGAAGATATGTTAAAATATATATTTAAGTATGTATTAGATGAAAGAATTCAAGATATAGAATTTTGTGTTAAGTATAATAATAAAAATTTAATTAGACGTTTAAATAATTTTATTAAAAATGGATTTGTGCATATTAGTTATGATGAAGCAGTAAAAATATTAGAAAAATACAAAAATAAATTTAATAAACAAATAGTTTGGGGCTACGATTTTTCTTTAGAACATGAGAATTATCTAACTAATGAATATTTTAAAAATATTGTTGTTATAACAGACTATCCAAAAAATATAAAAGCATTTTATATGCGTGTTAATACTGATAATAAAACAGTAGCTGCAATGGATGTAATTGCTCAAGATGTAGGTGAGATTGTTGGCGGATCACAACGAGAGGAACGTCTAAATAAATTAGATATTTGTTTAAAAGAAAAGAATCTTTCTATTAAGAATTATTGGTGGTATAGAGATTTACGTAAATATGGTACTGTTCCACATTCTGGTTTTGGTATTGGTATAGAAAGATTAATTTTATATATTACTGGTATGTATAATATTCGTGATGTAATACCATTTCCTAGAGAAATATATGATGATATCAACTTTTAAATTTAGTTATTTTTTTCATTAAAAATCGTACTTGATTTAAAGATTTTAATGTATCAACTCCGATTATTGGTGTTGATGTATCTATTACTAGTGTATAGATTTTTTCTCCATACCATAATACTCTTAATTGTTCTAGATTTTCAATATGTTCTATTGGACTATGAAAATTTTTGTAATCTTTAATAAAAGATACACTATAAGCATATATACCAATATGCTTTAATACTATATCTTTAATATAAATACTATTTTTAATAGTACGAGTAAAGTATATAGCATAATTATATTTATTAATAATTAATTTTACTATATTTGGATCTGTTATTTCTTGTATATCATGTATTGGTATTGCTATAGTTGACATATTATGATTTTTATTTGGTAATGTATTAGCAATTTGATTAATTAATGTAGATGATATTAGTGGTTCATCTCCTTGAACATTAACAATAATTTGATTATCTAATAATTTATAATATTTAACTACTTCAGATATACGTTCTGTTCCTGAGTTATGATTATTATTAGTAATATATACTTCCCCGCCAAAATCTTTTACTACCTTAGCAATACTATCGTGATCAGTTGCTACTATTACCTTGCTTGCATATGAATTTAGTGCATTACGCATTACATGAATTATCATCGGTATACCATTAATAGTAATTAATGGTTTTTTAGGTAATCTACTAGAATTTAATCTAGCAGGAATAATAACTATGAAACTCATTTACTTACTAAAATTTCCTTGCTTTATCTTTTATAAGTATTGGTATATTATCTAATATAGGATAAGCTAATGAATCAATAACACAAATTAGTTCTTGTTTTCTTTTTTTTAAAAATAATTTATTTTTGCAAACTGGACATACAATAATTTTTAATAATTCTTTATTTACCATAAACTTAAAAAGTTTTAAAATATTTAAATTTTATTGCTTATATTTAAAAATATAATGTTCTATATTGTTTAATAATTTATTACTTATTTTTAATGGTAGATGTGCATATATTGGCAAATACCACCAATTTTCGCGAGCAAATTTTTGACATTTCACAGCATCTTTTTCAGTCATTAATAATTGTTCTGTACTATAATAAGTTAATGAATCCAACATAGATTGACTATATTCTTGATGATCAAGAAAGGATATTTCTCTTATTGGAAATATACCTAAGTATTTTACCATATTAAAAAAAATTTTAGGATATCCTATACCAGCTATTAATATTATTCTATTAAATTTAAACTTACTAATAGGTAAACTTTTCTTATTATATAAATTTATTACGTTATAAATTTTAATAAACATAGGAATCTCATTACGTTGAAGTAATCCATGATTCACTATAATTACTTTTGAGTAATTTAAACGGTTAATACTTTCTCTCATTGGTCCTGAAGGTAATAGATAACCATTACCAAATCGGTAATATCCATTTATTATTACCCATTCTATATTTCTTCCTAATGAATAATGTTGTAATCCATCATCACTAATAATAACATCTAAATTATATAATTCTATTAACTTATTAGCAGCTAATACTCTTTTTTTAGCAACTACTACTGGAACGTTAGTTCGTTGCCATATTAATATAGCTTCATCTCCACATTGTTTACTATTTGTATTATTTGTAATAACACATGGATAATTTATATTACCACCATAGCCTCTAGTAATAACACCTACTTTCCAACCTCTACGTTTTAGTTTATTTACTAACCATATAACTATTGGTGTTTTACCATTACCCCCAACAGTGATATTACCAATAATAATTATTGGTACAGAAAAATAATATGTTTTTAACCATCCTATTTTATAACAAAATTTTATTATAATTGTAATAATTTTATATAGCCATGTTATTGGTAATAATAAATAAACAAACAAAGAATGTTCAAACCAAATTTTCATTAATATTTTATTAATTATATTGTATATGACACATTTGCGCATATAATCCCTGGTCATTAATTAACTTTTTATGATTACCTCTTTCAATTATTTTACCATTTTTTATAACTAATATTTCATCAACATCTTCGATAGTAGATAAGCGATGTGCTATAATTAATAATGTACAATTCTTTTTTAAAATATGTAAAGCTTGTTGTATATTTAACTCTGTTTTTACATCTAAAGCAGATGTTGCCTCATCAAGAATAATAATTGAACTATTTTTTAAAAATGCTCTAGCAATTGCAATACATTGTCTTTGACCACTAGATAGTAAAATACCATTCTCACCAATTATAGTATCTAAACCATTATCCATATTTTTAACAAAATCCATTACATAAGCCATATCAGCAACAATCTCTATTTGTTTTCTAGAACATAAATTTTTATTAGCATAACTAATATTATTAGCAATAGTATCATTAAAAAGATATATATTTTGTGATATTAATGATATTTGATTTCTTAATGAAAAAATATTATAATCGTAGAGATTAATACCGTCTATAGTAATATTACCAGATTCTATATTATAGAAACGAGTTAATAAGTAAGCAATAGTTGATTTGCCTGCACCTGAATGTCCAACCAAAGCTACTTTGCTTCCGGCAGGAATATTAAAAGTAATATTATATAATGATGGATTATTATTAGTTGGATATGTAAATGTTACATCATTAAAAATTATATTTCCCTCAATATTTTTTGTATAAATTATTGGATGATTTTTTTCACTTTTGATATCTAGAATAGAAAATATTGTTTTACAAGCTGTCATACCTTTCTGAAATTGAGTATTAATGTTAGTTAATGATTTTATTGGTCGTATTAATGCGATCATAGAAGAAAATACAACAGTAATAGTACCAGCAGTAATAGTCTTTGATATTATTGGGAAACTTATAATATATAGTATAATTGCTAAAGCTAATGATGTAATTAATTGTATTAATATATCTGATAAAGATGCAGTAATTACCATTTTTATTTCTTGTTGTCTCATAAAATTACTAACATAATAAAATCTTTTATTTTCTATATTTTGACCTCCATACATTAATATTTCTTTATGTCCTTTAAGCATTTGTTCTGTGCTATGGATAACTTGTTCCATAGCGTATTGCATTTCTTTACTAATAATTTTAGATTTATTAGAAACAAATTTATTAGTTAGAAAAATACATGGAGTTAATATTAGTAAAATTGTAGATAGTAATGGACTATAATAAAACATCATACAACATAATAACATGATTAATGTACCATCACGGATAATATTAATTAATACACTAGAAGAAGTAGCAGCAACTTGTTCTGCTACGTAAGTGATATAAGATAGTAATTTACTAGTTGGTTTAGTATCAAAGAACGATACTGGCATACTCATAATATGAGTAAATAACATTTTTCTAATATTCATTACAATTTTACTAGATACCCATACTATACAATAATTAGCAATAAAATTACTACTACTACGTAATAATGATAAACCAATTATAGTAAATGGTACCCACCATATTATAGAATTATTATTAGTAATAACAAAACTATGATCAAAAATTGGTTTTAACAATGATATCATATAAGCATTACTAATTGCACTAATAACCAATGCAATCATTGCAATTACTAATTTAATTTTAAATGGGTAAACCATACACCAAAATCGGCTAAATGTTTGCCATGTGGTAGTATTATTTTTTAACATTGACTAAATTTTATAAACACATAAATAATACATAAAAATATCAAAAAAACGTAATATTTAATTTTTAAGTTAATTAATATTAATTATATATATTTAAATACATTATTTTTAATAAAATAGACAAATTACAATAACTTAATTAAGTAAAATTATCTGAAATAAAAAATAACTTTTTTTAATCTTCTTTCGTAGCTGCTTTAAAAGCTTCTCTCATAGTATTAGAAAATTTATTATTTTTTAACTCTTTATCTTGATTAATATTTCTTTTTTTATCTACAATACCATGAGTATAATATATTACATTAATACGTCTATTTTTACGATCAATATTATCAACTTTTACTTTAATAGTATCACCAATATTTACGCACATTAAATTTTTAACATATTTAGTGTCAGTAAGTTCATTAATATTTAAATATCCATTAATATTATTTGTTAAATGTAAATTAATCCCATTATCTTTATCTAAAGACTTTACTTTACCATTAATTATTTCGTTTCTATAATTATTAAAAAAAACATTCAATGGATCTTCAATTAATTGTTTTATACCTAAAGAAATACGCTCTCGTTCAGCATCAACTTGTAATACTAAAGATTTAATTATATCACCCTTTTTATATTGTTGTATAATTTTAGTATCTGTTTCCCATGATATATCAGATAAATGTATTAAACCATCTACGCCACCATCCAATTCAATAAATATACCAAAATCAGTTACAGATTTTATTTTACCACTTACACAATCACCTTTATTATATAATGATGCAAAGTTTTTCCACGGATTAATTTTACATTGTTTAATACCTAATGATATACGACGACGCTCATGATCAATATTTAAAATCATTACTTCAACTATATCGTTAATATTAACTAATTTAGATGGATGGATATTTTTATTAGTCCAATCCATTTCAGAAATATGAACCAAACCTTCAATACCATGATCAATTTCTACAAAACATCCATAGTCAGTTAAATTAGTTACTTTACCTTGTAAACGATCACCTTCTGAATATTTTTTTATTAATAATAACCAAGGATCATGTTTTAATTGTTTTAATCCTAAAGATACTCTATTTTGTTCCTTATCAAATTTTAATATTTTAACAGTTATTTCCTCACCAAGCTTTATAATTTCACTAGGGTGTTTAACTCTTTTCCAAGCTATATCAGTAATATGTAATAATCCATCAACACCACCAAGATCAATAAAAGCACCATAGTCTGTTAAGTTTTTTACTATTCCTTTAACTATCATACCTTCTTGTAAATTAGATAGTAATTTTAATTTATAACTATTATACTCTAATTCTAAAATGGCTCTACGTGACACAACTATATTATTACGTTTTTTATCTAGTTTAATTATTTTAAATTCTAATTCTTTACCTTCAAGATTATTATCTTTAATAGGTTTGATATCTACTAGAGAACCAGGTAGAAATGCACGTACTCCATTTAGTTCAACTGTAAAACCACCTTTTACTTTTCCACTTACTATACCAACAGTAGTACTAGTATCGTTATATATTTTTTCTAATTGATTCCATACTTCTTGTTTTTTTGCTTTTTCTCTTGAGAGTAATGTTTCTCCTAATCCATTTTCTATATTGTCTAACATAACATCTACTGTATCACCAACCTTAATTTCTAAATTACCATACATATCATAAAATTGTTCTATTGGAATAGTAGCTTCTGATTTTAAATTAGCATCAACCAAAACCATATTTTTTGTAATTGATACTATTAATCCTTTGACAATCATACCAGAATAAATATTAATATTTTTTATAGATTTTTCAAATAATTGAGTAAAAGATTCTATCATATGTAAACTTAATTTTTTATTAACTAATATTTAAACATCCTTTCTTAAAATATAGTAGGTTAATATTATTATCTGTTGTCCAATAACGAGATACTTATTTTAATTTATATAAAATCTACGTAAATTAGAAATTATGATATCAATATCTAAATAATATAATAGTATATGATATTACTCTATTGTATTATATAATCAAAAATTAACATCAAACTAATATTTTTGCAACAAATACATAATATTTTAATAATTAATGAATAATTTTATTAAAAATAATAAACTATTAATTATTGTTAATATAACAATAAGATAAAAAATATCTAAAAAAATTAGGAAAACTTTTATTGACACAACTAGGATTAATAATAGTAATTTTAACTTTAGCCAAACTCATTAAAGTAAAACACATTGCTATACGATGATCATTATAAGTATTAATTATTACATATTTACTTAACTTTTTTTGTGGTATAATAACTATACTATTTTGATTACTAATTACTTTCACTCCTAATTTAATTAATTCATTTGTTATAGCGACGATACGATTAGTTTCTTTAATACTCCAATTTGATATATTATATAATCTTGTTATCCCGGTCGCAAAAACAGAAATCATAGCTATAGTCATGGCTACATCAGGTATATTTTTACAGTTAACATTTATTGAATACAACTTATTTGCTCCAATACATTTAATATAATTATTACCTAATATTATTTTAGCTCCCATTTTATTTAAAATGTTTAAAAATTTTATATCACCTTGAATACTATTATAATTAATATTATTTATTAATACTGCATTATTGCTAATTACAGAAGCTGCTAAAAAGTAAGAAGCATGTGTTATATCTCCTTCTATAATATAATTCCCGGGAGAATAATATTGTTGTTTCCCAACAATATAAAAATATTTATAATTATAATTAGTTATTTTTACACCAAAAATCTTCATTATATTAATAGTCATATCAATATATGGTTTAGAAATTATCTTATTTTTTACTATAATAGTAGTATTATAATTTGCTAATGGGGCTAACATAAGTAGTGCGCTAATAAATTGACTAGACATGTTACCAATAATACTAATTTTTCCTCCAATAAATCCTCCTAAAATTGTTGGTAATTTATTATTTTTTAAAATAAATTTTGCTCCACCTTGTTGTAAAGCATTTATTAATGGTTTAATAGGACGACGGTATATATATGGTGAACCAGTTAATACAATATGTTTATTACCTAAACATAAAGTAGCTAATAAAAACCTCATTAAAGCTCCAGATTGACCTAAAAATATGGATAATTTATTCATATTATGAAAACTATTACCTAATCCAAAAATTGTACATGATGTATTATTTTTAAATAAAAAATATCTTACACCTAATTTTTTCAAAGCAATTAATGTATATTTAATATCATCACTATATAATAAATTATATATATGAGTAATACCTATAGATTGAGCTGCTAATAATAATACTCTAATAGAAATACTTTTTGATCCAGGTAAATTAATATAACCACCAAAAAAACTACTAGGATTAATAGTTAAATAATTCATACTAATTATAATCTTTTGTTAAAAAATTATTTAATAAAGATAAATCAACTACTTTTAGTAATAAATCACAACAATTATTTATTAATAACAAACGATTTGATGTAATTAAATCATCAGATACTATAATTTGTACTGTATCAATAAATTTATTTATTACATTACATAATTTTGTTAATTTAATTAATGTTTGATAATATTTTTTTTCTATAATAAATTCTTTTATAATTTGTTTTGTATCTTCTAAATAGTAAAATAAATTAATTTCTACACTATCTTTCAAAGATGAAAATTTAAAGTTATTATTTATTTTAAATGAATATTTATTTAATAAATTAATTAATCTTTTGTAAGTCACAATTAATATTTTTGATTTATCTAATTTTATAAATTTATTAACATCAACTATTATTTTATTTAAATTTACTAAATTAGTATCTTTCTTTGTTAAGAAAATATTAACTATTTTTTCATTAAAACCATTCTTTTTGTACCAAAAATGTAAGCGATTAAATATAAATTTAGTAATATTCATAACTAAAAATTCTTTTTTTTGATTAAAATTATTATTATTATAAGTTACTATAGAATATTCTATTAATTTTTTGATATCTATATGTAGTTCGTTTTTTATTATTATTTGTACTATATTAATAGCAGCCCTACGTAATGCAAATGGATCTTTACTACCGGTAGGTAATTTATTAATTCCAAAAAATCCAACTATGTTATCTATAGAATTTGCTATAATTAG
>JAOBJR010000082.1 GCA_025728395.1 Candidatus Lightella neohaematopini | reverse complement strand
CACCAATAAGTAATAAAGAAATTAAAATTATTACTGATAGACTACAAAAAGCAGGTGATAAACCAAAACCAAAAGTAATATTTGAATTAGGTGAATTAGTAAGAGTAAATCATGGACCATTTTCCGATTTTAATGGAATAGTAGAAGAAGTAGATTATGAAAAAAGTAGATTAAAAGTATCTGTTTCTATTTTTGGAAGATCTACTCCAGTAGAATTAGATTTTGCACAGGTAGAAAAAAATTGATATATAATAACTATATGTTATTATATTAATAGTTATTTCATAACAATATTATTTATATTTAAATTTATGGCTAAGCAAATAAAATCTGTAATTAGATTACAAATACCATCTGGAGTAGCTAATCCATCTCCACCGATTGGTCCTGCTTTAGGACAACATGGAGTTAATATCATGGAGTTTTGTAAAAAATTTAATCACGTAACTTCAGGAATAAAAAATAATACTCCATTACCTACTATAATAACAGTTTATACTGATAATTCTTTTACTTTTGTGTGTAAAAGTCCACCAGTTACTTTTTTGCTAAAACAAATAATTAATATAAAAGTAGGTTCTAAAAAACCAGGACAAGATATAGTTGGTAAAGTTAGTTATAATATGATTAAAGAAATTGCTAAACTAAAAATAAAAGATATGAACACTATTAAATTAGAATCAATAATTAAGTCTATTATTGGTTCAGCTACATCTATGGGAATAACTATTAATGAGTAAAATAAGTAAAAGAATGAATAATTTATATAAGAAAATAAATAGTAATGAATGTTATGAAATTAATCAAGCAATTGATATATTAAAAGAAAATAATACTGTTAAGTTTGTTGAAAGTATTGATATTGCTATAAAACTTAATATTAATACTAAAAAAATAGACCATAACATTAAAAATACGGTTATTTTACCCTACAATAACGGTCAAACAATGAAAGTAGCAGTTTTTACTCAAGATAAAAAACAAATTGAATTAATTAGACAAATTGGTATTACCATGGTTGGTATGGAAGAATTATTTTCCTATATAAAAAATCATAAAAGAGAAAAAATAAATTTTGTTATAGCGTCGCCAGACGCTATGCCATTAGTTAGTAAATTAGGTAGTATATTAGGACCAAGAAATATTATGCCTAATCCTAAGTTAGGTACTGTTACTAATGATATTATTTCAGTCATTAATGAAATAAAATTAGGAAAAATTATTTATTGTAATGATAAATATGGAATTATACATGCTTCTATAGGTAGAATAAATTTTAGTAAAAATAAAATAATAGAAAATTTAAAAACATTAATATTATCAATAATTAAAAATAAATTTGTTTTGAATAGAAATAATTTAATAAGTCAGGTACATTTATCTACAACAATGGGCGTTGGTATTAATATTAATTTTTCAAGTATGCTAAAAAATAAATAGTATTTATAAATTATTTAATAAAATAATTTTTAATTAATTATCATTTTATATAATAAGAGTTGTTATGATTTTAAATATTAATGAGAAATCTAATATTATAAATAATATTCATAAATTATTTACTAATGTATCATCTATTATTGTTGCTAATTATCATGGTGTTAGTGCAAATGAAATTAATTCCTTAAGAAAGGATGCATATCAACAAAATATTAGTATTTTTATAATAAAAAATACTCTAATTAATCGAGTTATTAAAGAAAATAATAATTTTAAATGTTTGTTTAACTTATTTAATGGACCAACATTAATTGCTTGTTCATCTAAACATCCTGGTATTGCTGCACGTTTATTATATAATTTTTCTAAAAATACTAAACTAAAGATAAAACTAGCATGTTTTAATGGTAACATTATACATAAATCAAAACTAAATTATTTAGTTAATATGCCAACATATGAAGAAGCTATTATTAATATTATTAAATTATTAAAAGAAGTCTCTTTATTAAGATTACTTAGAATTTTAAATTTTATAAAAAATAATTAATTATATTATAAATTAAGGATTATTATGTCTATTTCTAAAGAAAGTATCATAGATGCAATTAGTAATATGTCAATAACTGATGTAAGTGAACTAATATCTATGTTAGAAAAAAAATTTAATGTTGTAGCTAGTACAATAAATACTAACATAGTAGGTAATACCGAAGTACCAGAAGAACAAACAGAATTTAGCATATTCTTAGATAAAATTGGTACAAATAAAATTTCTGTTATTAAAGTAATTCGTAGTGTTACTGGATTAGGCTTAAAAGAAGCAAAAGATTTAGTTGAATCAGCTCCAGTACTAATAAAAGAGTCATTAAGTAAAATTGATGTAAATAGTATAAAACAAAATTTGGAAAAAGTTGGTGCTTCTGTTACGATAAAGTAAAAATAATAAAAAATATAATACGTATTACGTGATAACTTATAAGTACTATTTATCTACTAATATAATAGGTTAATGACATGTTATATTCTAATGCTAAAAAAATAAGAATCCGTAAAGATTTTGGTAAGAGACAACAAATATTAAATGTACCATATCTTTTATCTATTCAACTAGAATCTTTTAAAAAATTTGTTAAATATGATCCTAATGGTAAAATTGGATTAGAATCAGTATTTCGTTCTATTTTTCCTATTAAAAATTACAGTAAAAATGCAGTATTAGAATATTATAGTTACCGTATCGAACAGCCAATTTTTGATATTGATGAGTGCAAAACTCGGGGGATGACTTATTCAGCTTCATTAAAAGTAAAGTTACGTTTATTAGTTTATGATCATGATATATCAAATAATAAAATTAAATATGAAAAGGAACAAGAAGTTTATATGGGAGAAATTCCATTAATGACAAATAGTGGTACTTTTATTATTAATGGTATTGAACGAGTTGTAGTATCACAATTACATCGTAGTCCTGGAGTATTTTTTGATAGCGATAAAGGAAAAACCCATTCTTCTGGTAAAATATTATATAATGCTCGCATTATTCCTTATAGGGGTTCTTGGTTAGATTTTGAATTTGATTCTAAAGATAATTTATTTGTACGTATTGATAGAAGAAGAAAGTTACCTGTTACCGTATTATTACATGCTTTAGGTTATGACAACAATCAAATACTAGATATATTTTTTGATAAGGTAGTTTATAATATCAATAATAGTCAAATTAAAATGATATTAATACCAGAAAGATTAAGAGGTGAAACTGCATTATTTGACATAAAACATAATGGTATTACTTATGTTAAACAAGGTAGAAGAATTACCTATAAGCATATTAAATTATTAATAAATGATCATGTAAATGAAATAGAAATACCAATTGATTATATTATTGGTAAAATATTAGCTAAAGATTATTTTGATGATAATAAAAATTTAATAGTACAGGCAAATACTAAAATAACTATAGAAATATTAAAAAAACTTAGTTGCTCTAATCATTCTCAAATAGAAACGATTTTTACTAATGATTTAGATCATGGTCCATTTATATCAGAAACTATTAAAATTGATCCAACTTATGATCGTATAACTGCTTTGACAGAAATATATCGTGTTATTAGACCTGGTGAACCTCCTACCAAGGATACAATTGAAAATATGTTTAATAATATATTTTTTTCTTCTGATCGTTATGACTTATCTTTAGTTGGAAGAATGAAATTTAATAAGTCCCTTTTATGCAATGAAGATTACAATAATGGATTACTTACTAAAAAAGATATTATATTAGTGATAAAAAAATTAATAGATATTAGAAATGGAAAAGGAGAAATAGATGACATTGATCATTTAGGTAATCGACGTATTCGTTCTGTAGGAGAAATGGCAGAAAATCAATTTCGTATTGGTTTACTTAGAGTAGAAAAAACTGTAAAAGAAAGATTATCTATTGGGGAATTAGATAATTTAATGCCTCAAGAACTTATAAATGCCAAACCAATTTCTGCTGCGATAAAAGAATTTTTTGGATCTAGTCAATTATCACAATTTATGGATCAAAATAATCCATTATCAGAAATAACTCATAAAAGACGTATATCTGCTTTAGGACCTGGTGGATTAACAAGAGAACGAGCTGGATTTGAGGTAAGAGATGTTCATCCTACTCATTACGGACGAGTTTGTCCTATCGAAACACCAGAAGGACCTAATATAGGATTAATTAACTCATTATCTGTATATGCTCGTATTAACAATTATGGTTTTCTTGAAACACCGTATCGTGTTGTAAAAAATGGTATTGTGTCTAATGACATTCACTATTTGTCTGCAATAGAAGAAACTAATTATATAATAGCACAAGCTAATACTAATATAGATAGCAATGGCCATTTTATTGATGAATTTATTATTTGTCGTAATAAGGGTGAATCTAGTTTGTTTGCTAAAAAACAAGTTAATTATATGGATGTGTCAACTCAACAAATAGTTTCTGTTGGTGCATCATTAATACCATTTTTAGAACATGATGATGCAAATAGAGCTTTAATGGGAGCTAATATGCAACGTCAAGCAATACCTACATTAAAGACAGAAGCTCCATTAGTTGGTACTGGAATGGAACGTATTGTTGCAATAGATTCCGGAGTAACAATTATAGCTAATAGAAGTGGTATAGTTCAATACATAGATGCAACAAAGATTATTATTAAAGTTAATTCAAATAATATTAATTATAATGATATTGGTATTGATATATATACCTTAACAAAATATACCCGTTCTAATCAAAATACTTGTATTAACCAAATTCCTTGTGTAAATATTGGTGATGTAGTTAATAAAGGTGATGTATTAGCTGATGGCCCAGCTACAAATTTAGGTGAATTAGCTTTAGGACAAAATATGCGTATCGCTTTTATGCCATGGAACGGATATAATTTTGAAGATTCGATGTTGATTTCTGAGAAAGTAGTACAAGAAGACAGATTTACTACTATTCATATTCAAGAGTTATCTTGTATAGCTAGAGATACTAAATTAGGAGCAGAAGATATTACATCGGATATTCCTAATGTAAGTGAATCTGCATTATCTAAATTAGACGAATCAGGTATAGTATATGTTGGTGCTGAAGTAACTGGAGGGGACATTTTAGTAGGTAAAGTTACACCTAAAGGTGAAACTCAATTAACACCTGAAGAAAAATTACTTAGAGCTATTTTTGGAGAAAAAGCATCAGATGTAAAAGACTCTTCTTTAAGAGTTCCAAATGGAGTTTTTGGTACTGTTATTGATGTACAAATATTTACTAGAGATAGTATAAAAAAAGATAAACGTACTCTAGAAATCGAAAATAATAAAATAGAGAATACAAAGAAAGCTCTTGTTGAAGAATTACGAGTACTAGAACATAATTTATTTACCTTTGTATATAATCTATTAATAGATAATAATATTAAACCAGAATTAATTAATAAGACACCTAAAGATAAGTGGTTTAATATTAATATTAAAAATGTTAGTGATAAACAAAAATTATCTGTACTTCATAAACAATTTAGTAATATAAAAAATAATTTTGATAAACAATTAAAATTAAAAATAAAAAAAATAACTCAGGGTGATGATTTAGCTCCTGGGATATTAAAAATAGTTAAGATATACTTAGCAGTAAAAAGATATATCCAACCTGGAGATAAAATGGCTGGTCGGCATGGTAATAAGGGGGTAATTTCTAAAATTTGTCCTGTCGAAGATATGCCTTATGATGAAAATGGAGTACCAGTTGATATTGTATTAAATCCACTAGGGGTGCCATCACGTATGAATATTGGTCAAATTTTAGAGACTCATTTAGGTATGGCAGCAAAATGTATTGGTAATAAAATTCATAATATGTTAAAACAAAATGTTGATATATTAGAAATAAAAAATTTTATACAACAAGTTTATGATGTTGGCAATAGTATAAGACAAAAAGTAAATTTGGACAATTTATCAAATAATGATATAATTAAATTGGCGAAGGATTTACAAAATGGTATACCTGTTGCCACTCCAGTATTTGATGGAGCTAATGAAGAAGAAATAAAACAGTTATTAAAGTTAGCTAATGTAGCTACATCAGGACAGATTACTTTATTTGATGGTAGAACTGGAGAAAAATTCGAACGACCAGTAACTGTTGGGTATATGTATATGTTAAAATTAAATCATTTAGTAGATGATAAAATGCATGCTCGCTCTACTGGGTCTTATAGTTTGGTAACACAACAACCGTTAGGTGGTAAAGCTCAATTTGGTGGTCAAAGATTTGGTGAAATGGAAGTTTGGGCATTGGAAGCATATGGGGCTGCATATACATTACAAGAAATGTTAACTGTTAAATCAGATGATGTTAGCGGAAGAACAAAAATGTATAAAAATATAGTAGATAATAATCATACTATGGAACCTAATATACCTGAATCATTTAATGTATTACTTAAAGAAATACGTTCTTTAGCTATTAATATAGAATTAGAAGAAAATTAATTATTTATAATATTTATAAAGGATATACCTAGTGGAAAAATTTACATATTCCTTAAAATTTAAAAATATTATTGATGAATTTGATAAAATTAAGATTTCTTTAGCTTCTCCAGAAGTAATTCGTTCATGGTCATTTGGTGAAGTAAAAAAACCAGAGACAATTAATTATCGAACTTTTAAACCAGAACGTGATGGATTATTTTGTGCTCGTATTTTTGGTCCTATTAAAGATTACGAATGTTTATGTGGTAAATATAAGCGTTTAAAACATAGAGGTATAATTTGTGAAAAATGTGGCGTTGAGGTAACTCAAACAAAAGTTCGACGTGAAAGAATGGGACATATTGAATTAGCATCACCAATAGCTCATACCTGGTTTTTAAAATCACTACCTTCTCGTATTGGTTTAATTTTAGATATGCCACTAAAAGATATAGAAAAAATTTTATATTTTGAATCTTATATAGTAACTAGTACTAATATATCAGAATTATCATATCGACAAATTTTAACTGAAGAACAATATATTAATGCTTTAGAAAATTTTGGTAATGATTTTGATGCAAAAATAGGTGCTGAAGCTATACAATTCTTACTGAAAGAAATTAATCTAAAGAATGAATATGATATTTTACGTAATGAATTAAAAAATATTAATTCTGAAACTAAAAGAAAAAAAATTACCAAACGTATTAAATTATTAGAATCATTTATTCAAAGTAGTAACAAGCCAGAGTGGATGATATTAACTGTATTACCAGTTTTACCACCTGAATTAAGACCATTAGTTCCACTAGATGGTGGTCGTTTTGCTACTTCCGATTTAAATGATTTATACAGAAGAGTAATTAATCGCAATAATCGTTTAAAACGATTATTAGATTTATCAGCTCCTGATATTATAGTACGTAATGAGAAGCGTATGTTGCAAGAAGCAGTAGATGCATTATTAGATAATGGACGTCGGGGAAAAATTCTTACTGGAGCGAATAAAAGACCATTAAAATCATTAGCTGATATGATTAAAGGCAAACAAGGAAGGTTTCGTCAAAATTTATTAGGAAAAAGAGTTGATTATTCTGGTAGATCAGTAATTACTGTTGGTCCATATTTACATTTACATCAGTGTGGATTGCCAAAAAAGATGGCTTTAGAATTATTTAAACCATTTATATATGGTAAATTAGAAATTAATGGATTAGCTAATACTATTAAAGCTGCAAAAAAAATGGTAGAAAAAGAAGAATCAGTAGTATGGGATATTTTAGAAGAAGTAATTCATGAACACCCAGTAATGTTAAATCGTGCTCCAACTTTACATCGTTTAGGTATTCAGGCATTTGAACCAGTATTAGTTGAGGGAAAAGCTATTCAATTACACCCGTTAGTATGTGCTGCATATAATGCAGATTTTGATGGTGATCAAATGGCTGTTCATGTTCCTTTAACATTAGAAGCACAATTAGAAGCACGTGCTTTAATGATGTCTACTAATAACATATTATCACCAGCTAATGGTGAACCTATTATTGTACCATCTCAAGATGTTGTATTGGGTTTATATTATATGACAAAAGATTGTGTACAAGGTAAAGGTGAAAATATGATTATTACTGGTCCAAAAGAAGCAGAGTATTTATATCATAATGGATTAGTTGATTTACATGCTAAAGTAAAAGTAAGAATTAGTGAATATAAATTAGTTAATAATAATTTTATAAAACAAGTTAATATAGTAAATACTACTATAGGTAGAGCAATTTTATGGATGATTGTTCCTAAGGGTTTATCTTTTAAATTAATTAACCAAGTTTTAGGAAAACCTGCAATTACTAATATGATTAATACATGTTATAGGATACTAGGATTAAAAGCAACAGTAATATTTGCTGACCAAATTATGTATACTGGATTTGCTTA
>JAOBJR010000081.1 GCA_025728395.1 Candidatus Lightella neohaematopini | reverse complement strand
GTAATGATTTTGGATAAATTAATATTAATGGTTTACAAATATTATTAATTGCTTGCGCACATAATAAATGATATACTTGAGAAGTAGTAGTTGGAACACATATTTTCATATTATTTAAAGCACAAAGTTGTAAATATCTTTCTATACGGGCAGAAGAATGTTCTGGGCCATTACCTTCATAACCATGAGGTAAAAATATTACTAATCCACACATTATACCCCACTTATATTCACCAGAGCTAATAAATTGATCAATTACTATTTGAGCTCCATTAGCAAAATCACCAAATTGTGCTTCCCAAATCACTAAAGTATATGGTTTGTTAAACATAGAATAACCATATTCAAATGCTAATACCGCTTCTTCTGATAATATAGAATTAAATGCTTGAAATTTATTTTTATTTATATTAGATAATGGAGTATATAATTTACCACTATTTTGATCATATACTGAAATATGTCTTTGAAAAAATGTTCCTCTTATTATATCTTCACCAGATAATCTAACAGAAATACCTAAATCTATTATAGTAGCATAAGCCAATATTTCAGTATTACCCCAATCAAATAATTTTTTTTCATTTACTTGATTATTACGATTTTGATATATTTTTTTTACTAATGGTTGCAAAATAATATGATTTGGTATTTTATTAATTAATTTATTTAGATAAATTAAGTAATTAATATTCTTTTTTGGATTATAAATATTATTTTTTTTATTTTTGTCAAAAAATTCATTATTTACAGTAAAATTTTTGTAGTATTTACTATTTTCTAATATTTTTAAATAATCTATTTCTAGTATATTAGTACATTGAGAATTTAAAATATTACTTTTTTTTAATTTATTAAAATATAGTTTAATTACAGATGGATGATTTTTAATTTTTTTATACATTATTGGTTGTGTAGTACTAGGATCGTCAATTTCACTATGTCCATTTCTACGATAACAAATCAAATTAATCATAACATCTTGCTTAAAAGTATAACAAAATGTTAGTGCAAATCTAACCACAAATAATGAAGCTTCTGGATCATCTGCATTAACATGAATAATGGGTGACTGTATTATTTTTGCAATATCAGAACAACATCGATCATAAATATTAAAAATATTAGAAGTTGTAAAACCTATTTGATTATTTATAATAATATGTAATGTACCATTATTATCATAACCTTTAATTTTTGACATATTAATAGTTTCTTGGACAATACCCTGCCCTCTAATGGCCGAATCGCCATGTATTATTATTGGAATTACATTGTAATTAGTAATCTTATCAGTACGTGATTTTGTTAATCCCATTACTACTGGGTAAATAATTTCTAAATGAGATGGATTAAATAATAAACTTAATTTTATTACTTTATTATTAAATTTTAATTGTGAGAAAAACCCTTGATGATATTTTACGTCATTAATATTAATTTTATCATTAAATTCGTTTATTATGTCATTAATATTTTTACCAAAAATATTTACTAATACATTTAATCTACCTCTATGACTCATACCTAATATTATTTCATTAAAATTATTGATACTTGCATAATATACAACTTCTTTTAACATTGGTATTAATACATCACTACCTTCTAGAGAAAATCTTTTTACTTTAGGAAACATATAATTTAAATAATGTTCGAATTTTTCTGCGATAATTAAATTATTTAATAATTCTATTTTTTTTTCATTATTTAATAATATTAATTCACTATCTTTTTCTAAATATTTTTGAATCCATAATTTTTGTATTTTATTATTTATATACATGTATTCAATACCAATTGAATTACAATATATTTTCTTCATTAATTTATATAACTTAATAAGTTTTATTTTCTTATTGTGAATATATATTGTTGATTGTAATTCAATGTTAGTAAATTTATAATAGTCAATATTTAATTCTGGTATTAATGGTTTATTACATAAATTTAATGGATCTAAATTAGCTAATTTATATCCATAATGACGAAAGTTATTAATTAAATTTATTATTTTTGCATAAGTTAAACATTTACAATTTTTCATAATTTAATTATTAATTTATTGATTTATTTTTTATTTAAGTACAAAATACTTAATAAAAACATATTTTATTAGATTTTTAATGAAATTAAAATTTATTATTGATTTTATTATTAAATAATTATTTTATATTTAATAACTAAAATATTTAGTTAAAATTTATTAAATAAATTTTTATTATTTTTAGTAGATAAATTAATAAATGTAACATCAAGATTTTTGTTTTTTAACCAGTTACTAAGAGCATAAATACCACCAACTTCAGTATTATCATGATTAGCTGCATAAAAATTCATCTTGTACTCTTGAGAGTAATATATGGTATTTTCAGATATATTTCCTGTTACAAAACAATTTATTCCTGATCTAGCAACTAATTCAATATAATTGTGTCCACTACCAGTACACCATGCTAATTCATTAATCAAATTATTATTATAATTATAATGTATAATATCACAATGTAATTTATTACTTAATATTAAGTACAATTCATTACTTGTAATTATTTTATTAAAATTTCCATACATTATTAAATTATTTAGATTACCAATAATATTAATATTTAATGATTTAGCAAACTGTGTATTATTTCCTAATTCTAAGTGAATATCTAATGGTATATGCCATGCATATAAGTTAATATTATTAGTTAATAACGATCTTAATCTATTAGACATTAAACCAATAACCTTTAAATCATTTTTTGGTTTTAGTAGACCATGATGTACAATTATAGCATCTGCATTTAATTCAATAGCGTAGTCTATTAACTTCTGACAAATAGTTACTCCAGTAACTATTTTACTTATTTTTTTTTTTCCTTCTACTTGTAATCCATTAATAGAATAAGGATCATTTATGCTATGACTTTTTAGTTTATTGTTAATAATTTCTTCAAGTTCAATATTATTTATCATATTGTAATAGTATATATGTTAGTAATACTATTTTCAATTTTAATTTATTTTTCATGTAAATAATACATAATTGACAATTTAAAATAAATAATATAGTATAAATCATTTTAATTTACTATTTTCTAGGAAGAAATATATGAGTATAGGTATTTTTTTTGGTAGTGATACAGGTAATACTGAAAATATAGCTAATATTATTCATAATAAATTAGGTAAGAATAATAGTGATTTATTTGACATTGCTAATAGCAAAAAAAGTGATTTAGAAAAATATAATAATTTAATATTCGGAGTACCTACTTGGTATTATGGGGAAGTTCAATGTGATTGGGATGATTTTATACCAATATTAAAAAAAATTAATTTTTCTGATAAAAATGTTGCAATATTTGGTTGTGGTGATCAGGAAGATTATCCACAATATTTTTGTGATGCTATAGGAATAATAGCTAATATTATTAAAAAAAATAATGCAAATTTATGTGGTTACTGGCCTGTCATAGGTTATAATTTTGAATCATCTAAAGGTTTATTAAATAATAATTATTTTTTGGGTTTAGCATTAGATGAAGATAGACAATCAGAGTTATCCATTAATAGAATAGATTTATGGATTAAACAAATACTAAGAGAAATGAATATTAGTTTAGTATTATAGTATTAATTTCTTCTTTAATTATGCTTTATATTAGTTATTCTGTTAAATACTATTGATGTTTTGTTTAAATAATCTTTATCTAAACAAAAATACCCTTCTCTTTCAAATTGAAAAGTGCTATTTTGATTTATTTGTATACTTTTTTCTACAAATCCGTATTTAGTAATTAGTGAATTTTTATTTATGTATGCAACAAAATTTGTTTTATTTTCTATATTAGCTAAATTAAATAAATTTTCATATAATCTAAATTCTGCAGGTAAACTATATTTTTTTGATACCCAATGTATAATACTTATTTTATTTTTAACGTTTTTATTTGTTTTATACTGTTCATGATTACAAAAAATAGCTATTATTTTATTATTTTTTTTTAAAACTTTATAAGCTTTTATTACATAAGAATATCTTAATTTTACCTTTTTAAATAAAGTCAACTTTTTAAAATCTTTAGTATAAAATTCGTTAAAATCAGTTCTATCTATATATATTTCTCTAGTTAACATTATATTTTTTTTACCCATACTAGGATTGTTAGGATGATTAGGTACATTAATACACATACAATAATTTTTAGGTAAACTATTTATAATTAAAAGTACTGGATTTATTACAGCCATAACTCTTGGAGCATTAATATTTAATTCTTTATTAATACAATATTCTAATAATTTTATATTAATTAAACTATTTTGTTTAGTAACACCAACACGTTTACAAAATTCTATTAAAGAACTTGCAGTATAACCACGACGTCTTAATCCAGCTATAGTTGGCATTCTAGGATCGTCCCATCCATTAACAATTTTTTTATTTACTAATATTTTTAATTTTCTTTTTGACAATACATTATATGATAAGCTTAATGGGGCAAATTCATATTGTTTAGGATAATGATTAACTGATATATTTTTTAATATCCAATTATATAATTTTCTATTTTCTATAAATTCCGAAGTACATAATGAATGCGTTATACCTTCAATTGCATCAGATATACAATGAGCAAAATCATATGTTGGATATATACACCAATCATTATTAGTTTGATGATGATGGATATATTTTATTCTGTATAATACTGGATCTCGCATAATTAGACATGGTGATTTCATATCTATTTTTGCTCTTAAACAAGCTGTTCCTTGACTAAATTTACCATAACGCATTTTTTTAAATAAAATAAGATTATTTCTTTTACTTTGATTTCTATAAGGACTATTTATACCTGGTGTAGTTAATGTACCTCTATAAATTTTTATTTCTTCTTTACTTAAAAGATCAACATAAGCTAAGTTTTTATTTATTAATTCTATTGCATAATTATACATTTGAGAAAAATAATTTGATGCGTAAAAAATTTTTTTATGATTAAAACATCCTAACCATTTTATATCGTTTATTATAGAATTAATAAATTTTAATTTTTCATGGTCTGGATTAGTATCATCAAATCTTAAATTAAACTTACCATTATAATTTATGGCGATACTAAAATTTAAATATATTGATTTTATATGACCGATATGTAAATATCCATTTGGTTCTGGAGAAAATCTAGTATGTATTATTTTATATTTATTTTTTATTATATCATTATTTATAATATTATAGATAAAATTATTTTTACTAAAATCTTTCATATTTAATACTATTCCTATATATTAATTAAATATTATAAATTATTAATGCATATAATAATTTAATCGTGTTGTATTATATTAAATTTACAATTATAATACTATGTTGTGTATTTTTAATAAAAATTTAGTTAAATATAAATATTAATATAATAATTAAAATTTTATACTTAGTATAATTTTCTTTGTTAAAGCGGAAGTGGCGAAATTGGTAGACGCACCAGATTTAGGTTCTGGCACTATTTTGGTGTACGAGTTCAAATCTCGTCTTCCGCATAGTGATATATTAAAAAATATAATAATTTTGGGGTATAGCCAAGAGGAAAGGCAGTGGGTTTTGATCCCACCATCCCAGGTTCGAATCCTGGTACCCCAGAATTATAATCATACATTGGCTACGTAGCTTATTTGGTTAGAGCACAGCACTCATAATGCTGATGGTACAGGTTCGAATCCTGTCGTAGCTATTTTATTAAGATAATTATTAATATAAGCTTAAAGCATATTTCATAATTATCTTTTTTAAAAAGATATTATTAATAATATCTAATTCTAAATTACGTAATTTTCTTAATATATAAGAATTATCTTTAAAAATACTATATATCAAATTAGTACTAACTTCTACTGGTAAATTTTTATACATACAAATAGTTTTATAATAATTAATTAATAATGATAATTATGATACGTACTATTATAATTATTTAGCAAATTAGATAGTATATTTATATTATAAAAACCAATATTAGTTACTTGTCCAGCTAATGGATGTACAGTACAATACGTATCATTAGTTAATACAAAATTAGATTCTGTAAATTTTTTTGTTATTATTCTTTTATAGGTAATGATGATTTATTTAATGCTTTAAAATTACCTAATATTCGGGGGAAAATATTTTCTTATTTCGTTAGATAATTTATTTATCGATAAATTAGATAAATAGTTAATAAATGATGAATAATCATACTAAATTAACAGTGCTTGATTATTATATAATGGTAAAAATGCTTTTGGTCCACTAGAATAAAATTCTTACTAAACAACATCACCAATATTACTAGTAATAATTATAATTAACAACATGATTGTTTATAATACTAAATATTTATACTATTATTTAGTATTTTATTTATTAATGATGATGGATTCATCGGCACTGTGTCAGAATAAATAATATCGTTATTACTTAATAATATTTTCCATTTATTAAGTTTATAATTAAAATTAATATTTTTTCTATATTTTATTATCAAATTTAATAATGCTTTGCTTTAATAAATTATTTTCTATTATATAACCTAATTTTTTTTAATTTTAGAATATTAGAATTAAATGATAACTTCAAATTATTATTTTCCCATACTTCTAATTTTTTATATGATTTTATAGTGTTAGTATCAATATCTAACCAAAACATTAATTTTTTCTAAAAATGATATAGAAGCATAATTAATAGCTATTATCTTAGTATCTAAATTAGAATAATTAATATAATAATTAAATTTATTATTAATTAATTTTATATTAAATTTATTTAATTTTAACGATAAGGCTAATGACATAACTATAATACCACCACCAACTATAGCTATGTCATATTTTTTTTGTTATACATATTTATTTAGTAGAAATTAAAAAAAAATTAATTTAATTATTTTATTTTTTTTATTAAAAAATAATAAAATATTATAAGATTTTAGTATTATAATATGTATTTATAACTTATTAAAAGATAAAAATGTATAAAATAATATCTGATATTATAATTTTAGGAAAAAAACCTAATGTTTTACCATCAAATAAAAAATTTAAGTACTGGATTAGTAATGTATTACCAGTATTAACACATGACGTACATGTTAATGTAATTATTGTTAGTAGATCAATAATATATTTTTTAAACAAAAAATATAGAAATTTAAATACTGTAACTAACTTGTTAGTATTTCCATTTATTTTTAAAACAAATACTATTATTCCTATAATAGGTGATATTGTAATATGTTGGCAAATAATTGAATATGAATCAATTAAGTTAAATAAAAAATTAGAAATGCATTATTCACATATGTTAATTCATGGATTATTACATTTATTAAATTATAAACATAATTCTAAAAAAAATAGTGTTATTATGATGAATTTAGAAAAAAGTATTTTAAATAACTTAAAATATTAGCTTATATTTATGTTAATTTTTTATTAAACTAACTATAGTAGGTAGTACTTATTTTATAGAAGTTTAATATTTAAACTAATAAATATTTTATTAATTTAGAATAGTATTAATTTTTTTATACAAAAAAGAATATTAATTAAGTTATTATGTTTAACGAATATAATCATAAAGAAATAGAATATATTGTTCAACAGTATTGGCAAACAAATAATACATTTAAAGTAAATGAAGATATTAATAAAGAAAAGTATTATTGTTTATCTATGCTACCATATCCTTCTGGTAATTTACATATAGGTCATATACGTAATTATACAATTGGTGATATTATATCACGTTATCATCGTATGTTAGGAAAAAATGTTTTATATCCTATTGGATGGGATGCTTTTGGTTTACCAGCAGAAGAAGCAGCTATAAAAAATAAAGTTGAACCAGAAAAATGGACA
>JAOBJR010000080.1 GCA_025728395.1 Candidatus Lightella neohaematopini | reverse complement strand
GGTAAGAGCTATAATAGTTCCAAATGATAAAATGCAAACTCCACATTTTATAGTTTTAAGATTACGTAAAGGAGAAAAATTACCTAACATAAATTATTTTTCTTCTAAATTATATACAATAAAAAATTTTCGTTATTTAGAAAGTAAAACTGAATTAAAATCTATTAACAGTAAAATAGCTAACGGTATTAGATATAATAAAATTAATAACTTCTTAAAATATAAAAATCATAATATAATTAACACATCAAATACTTTAAAAACTAAAAAATTTCTATTAAAAGTAAAAATTTTTTGTAAAAAAATAAAATTATTAATATTTTTTTTTAATTTTATTAAAAATATACTTATCTATATAAGTAAGTTAATTTATTTTCATAAGGATAAAAAATTAAGAAAAAAAAATAACTTTGTTTGTAACAATAAAGTACCAGACATTGGTAATAAAACAAAAAATAACAATTTTTGTAGTAAGTATAAAAAATATAAAATGATCAAATCATAAAAAATATTTTTAAATATTTAAAAATTGGATATTTTTAATTTTAAATTAAAATTACTAATTTAGTATAATGTTAACTTAATATTTTGTATTCTAAATAAGAAAACTTAATAAGTATGAAATATAGTATTTTGTTTTTTAATAAAATTAATCCAATTATATTTAGTATTGGTTTTATATCTATTAGATGGTATGGATTAATGTATATACTAGCATTTTTTTATACTAGATATAAGTTAATTAATAAAAATGATAACTTATTAATTAATAAACATAAATTAGATAACTTATTATACTATTGTTTTTTTGGATTATTACTTGGTGGTAGAATAGGTTACATGATATTTTATAATCTATCTTTATTAATAGATGATCCATTAACTTTATTTAAAGTTTGGAATGGAGGAATGTCATTTCATGGAGGTTTAATTGGTGTAATTTTAGTAATAAAAATTTTTTCATATAAAAATAATATAAGATTTTTTTATATAACTGATATTATTACTCCAACTATTCCATTTGGCTTAGGGATTGGTAGATTAGGAAATTTCATTAATGGTGAATTATGGGGAAAAGTAATTAATCATTATACTCCGTTAGCAGTAATGTTTCCAAATGCATATTATGATGATTTAATTGAATTAATGAATAATCATAAGTTAGAATCATTTTTTAATCTTTATCATGCCTTACCAAGACATCCATCACAATTATATGAATTAATTACCGAAGGTATCTTATTATTTTTTATAATTCAAATTTTTAGAAAATATTTTAAATTACCAGTTGGTGGTATTTCTGGTTTATTTTTAGTTTGTTACGGCATATTTCGTATATTAGTAGAAAACTTTCGTCAGTCAACTAATATTAATATTTTAATTTATAAGATAAGTATTGGTCAATTATTATCCATACCTATGTTAATTACAGGTATAGTTATAATTATTTATTCCTACATTATTAAGAATTAATAGTTTATTAGCAATAATAATTTAAATTTTAATCTATCGATATACCACATGATTGTAAATCTGCTCTATAAGATGATCTAATTAATGGTCCACTAGCAACATAACTAAATCCAATAATTAAAGCTTCTTTTTTGAGTAAGGAAAATTCTTTTTTACTAAAAAAACGTTTTACAGATAAATGTTTATTTGTTGGTTGTAAATATTGTCCTATAGTTAATAAACTCACTCCATTATTATATAAATCATACATAGTATTTATTATTTCTTCTAAAGTTTCTCCAAATCCAACAATAATACTAGATTTAATTGGTATATTAGGATATCTGATTTTAAATAATCTTAATAATTTCAAAGAATTTATATACTTAAAACCGGGTTTAATAAAAGAATATAATCTTGGAACACTTTCAATATTATGGCTAAATATATCTGGTAAAGATTCTTGAAATAAATTTAATGCTGCTTTTACACAATTACGAAAATCTGGTACTAATACTTCTATATTAATATTATTATTATATTTTTTAATAGTATTAATACATTTAACAAAATGACTTGCACCACCATCATGTAAATCATCTCTATTAACTGAAGTAAGAACTACATGTTTTAATTTCATTTGATATATAGCTTTAGCTAATCTATTAGGTTCGTTATTATCTGGTTTATTAGGTAAACCATGTTTAACATTACAAAATCTACAATTACGAGTACATAAATTACCTAAAATTAAAAATGTAGCGATACCATAACTAAAACAGTTAATAATATTAGGACAATTAGCTGATTGACATATTGTATTAACACGATAATAATTTATAATATTTTCAGTATTTTTTATATTACTATATTTCTTAGGAATTCTAATTTTTACCCAATCAGGTTTATTTAAAAAATAGTTCTTATTCATTATAATAATGTTAAAAATGATTATAATATTTAATATTACTAATATTAAGTATGTATAAAAGTTCTTGTATTAAAAATTTAGATATAATAAACAAATCTACATTGGATATAATATCATTCACTTGTGTCATACGTAATTTATTGTATCCACACGGACTTATATAATTAAACGGTGTCAAATCCATTGATACATTTATAGCTATACCATGTAATGAACATCCTTTACTTATTTTTAATCCAATAGAACAAATTTTTTTTTTGATACATATATACCAGGCATACTTTTAGAATAATAAGAATCTATTCCTATTTTTTTTAAGGTATTAATTACTATATAGTTTAGTATATTAATTAAATAATTAACACTAATTTTTCTACGATGCAAGTCTATTAGTACGTACATAATTTGTTGTCCCGGTCCATGAAATGTAATTTTTCCACCTCGATCAGTTTTAATAACTGGAATATTATGAATAGTTAATTTATAATTGTTATAATTATAACCACATGTAAATACTGGATAATGTTGTAATAACCAAATTTCATCTAAAGTATTACAATTACGATTTTTGGTTAATATTTGCATTAGTAGTAAAATTTTTTTATATGGCTGTAATCCTAATTGTCTTACAATTATAGTATCTAATAACATTAAAATTTTACTTAAATAGTTAATAAAAATTATATAACAAAATTAATAAAAAATATTAAAAACTAAAAATATAAAACTAAATATTAGTTATCTAATAAAAAATTTATCATAGATACAGTAACATTACTAACTTAATAATATTAATAAAAAATAATTTATTTTTATAACATTTTATATCTAATTCCATATCATAAAGTATATTAACAATATTTTTAATTTTTTCATTATCAAAATATATACAATATTTACTATTATTAATATTTTTTTTATTATAAAACTTATTACTAATAATTGACATTAATTTATTATATACTAAACGAACTAATAGACTTGATTCTTCTTGATAATTAAATAATAGCTTTATTATACTAATTATATTTATATTCTTTTTAAGAAATAAAATATTAACTATTTTGTCCAATTCACATATAATATCATTATTATATTTATATAAATAAATATTAATATCATTAATATCAATATTATAATTATCTGGATAAGATGTTTTCAATATTTTTATTAAATTAATTATAAATTCTAAATTAGAATTGTATAATTTTTCTAAATATTCAAAACAATACCTATTTAATATAATATTATTACTATTAGAATAAGATTTTAACCAATTTAATAATTTATTTTTTGGTATAATATTACAATTTACTATTAATGTATTTATTGAATTAAATTTAAAATAATTAACTATATCACTGTAATTATAATTATCTTCATAATAGAATATGATACATAATTTATTATTTACTAATTTAGTGCATAATAATATAAATTCTTTTTTTATATTACTTTCACAAGTATTATGTATTGTAATAATAAAACAATGTTTATAATTAAATAAATCATTTGTTTTAAATAAATTAGTTATATTATCAAAACTAGCATTACATAATATTTTTAAGTTATCGTGTATAACAAAATTTTTCTTATAAAAGTAATATTTAATATAATCTTTATTTTCTTTTATTAAAAAATAATCATTTCCAACTAAAATATAAAAAAAATATGCATCATATTTTACATAATTAAACAATTGCTCTGGATATATTAATTTCATTAACTTATAACTTTAAATTAAATATAATTTATAATATATAACAATAATTGTTCAGTAAATTCTTGATAAAATTTATACTTTAATAATAAGTTATTTTTTATTTGTTCTAGATAAATTAAATCATAATCAATAATTAAGATATGATTAATTTTAATAGTTTTACAAATAGTTTTACTAGATAATATTAATTGAATATTAATACATAATGATATACTAATACAACATTTACCTATTGGCTGCACAGTTAAGTTATTAATTGAATCACTAATAATTAATTTTGGTATATCACTATTGCAATTATTAGTAACTACTATATTATATAGATTAAAATTTTCAGAAATAACTTTCATTAATAAACTATTATAACTATCACTGCTAATATTAATATATTTTGTTTTGTTGATTACAAAATTAACACTACTAGTACAACTAAAAATTAAGATTAAAGAAAAAATTAATAACAAACATTTTTGCATTTCAAATAACTATATTTATTAATTTATTACATAAAAAAATAATATTTTTGATCTTACAAGTATCTATATTTTTTTTAGATAAGTATTTTTTATATAACAAATTATAAACTAATTCTTGACTTGAATTAATTGGAACACTAATTTTTCCTTTAAATTTACCATTTATTTGAAAGATAATATTAACACTACTTATTAGTAATGCTGTTTTATCTACAGAAGGCCAATTAGAATAATCAATATTATTTTTATTACCTAAAATTTTCCATAACACAAAACAAATATGTGGAGCAAATGGATATAATATCTTTATTAATATGTATAGCCCTTCTTTTAAGATATTAATATTATCTATAATTTTGTTATTACTATATTTTAATAATATATTAGTTAACTTCATTAATTCACTAATAGCTGTATTAAATGTTTGTTTTTTTTCTATATCATAAGTAACTTTTTGTATAGTTGAATGTATTTGATATCTTATTAATTTATGATTTTTTTTTAAAATATTAGAATAATTATAACTTAATTTTCTTAGTTTAATATAATAATATGTTAGTTTCCATACTTTCTTTAAGAAACGATTAATACCTATAATACCTGATTCACACCATATTAAAGGCATAGTTACTGGAGCAGCAAACATTAAAAATAATCTTACAGTATCAGCACCATATTTATTAACTACATCTATTGGATTTATACCATTATTTTTTGATTTGGACATTTTAATTGCACCAATACATTTTAATTTATTACCATGTATATCATTAGCTGATATTATATTACCATTACTATCATAATTTATTTTTACTTTATCTGGAGAAATCCAGACTTTTTTATTTTCGTGAGAAATATAATAAAAAGCGTTAGATAATACCATTCCTTGACACAATAATTTTTTTACAGGTTCATTACAATTAATTAGTTTAGCATCACGCATTAATTTATGATAAAAACGAAAATATATTAAATGCATAATAGCATGTTCAATTCCTCCAATATATTGATCAACTGGTAACCAATAATTAGCAGCTGTACTATTTACTATACCCAAATTATAATTTGGACAAGTATATCGAATATAATACCAAGATGATTCCATAAATGTATCAAATGTGTCTGTTTCTCTTAAAGCTAATTTATTATTATAATTAATTTTATACCACTTTGGATTAAGTAATGGATTATTATATCCAATATTTTTTTTTGGTAATACAATTGGTAATTGATCATGAGGTACTGGTATAATATTTTTATCTAGTGTTATCATAGGTATTGGTACACCCCAATAACGTTGTCTAGAAATACACCAGTCACGTATACGATAAAATATTTTTCTTTTAATATAACCTTTTTTTAATAAAAAATTAGTAATAGCTAATTTATTTGTATTATATTTTAAATTACGTAATTTTTTTAGATTTATTAAAATATTAGATTTTTCTTTATTTAATTTGTTACTTCTAGTAATTATAATTTTATTTAAATTATACTTATTTGCAAATATTAGATCATGTTTATTATTACTTGGAATTAACATACTACTGTTAGTATTATTAGTCAGTATATTATTTACTAACCATATAGGTATATGTTGTTTATTTATTGGATGTATAGCATACATTCCAGTAGGAATTCCTACTTGATCACTATTAAGTTTATTAGAATGTAATTTTTGTTTATTGATAAACTCTTTAATAAACTTAGATAATGAAAATTTTTTAGCTAAAAAATATTCTATATTAATTAATATACAAGTTGTTTCCATAATATTATCTATATTTTTAGCATAAACCTTTATATAATTTTTGCTATTAAAAATTTTAAATTTAACTTCAATACCACGTACTTTTCCTATCCAATTACGTTGCATATTTTTTACTTCTATTGGCCAATCATTTAACTTATCTAAACTATTAAGTAATTCATCAGCATAATTAGTAATTTTTAAAAACCATTGAGATATATTCTTATAAGTAATTATAGTATTACAACGCCAACAACGATTATCAATAACTTGTTCATTAGCTAAAACAGTATTGTCATTAGGACACCAGTTAACTAATGATTTTTTTTTATATGCTAATCCATTATTATACAAATATATAAAAAATAATTGTTCCCAACGGTAATATTCTGGCTTACAAGTAATTATTTCTCTACT
>JAOBJR010000079.1 GCA_025728395.1 Candidatus Lightella neohaematopini | reverse complement strand
TACAAAAATTGTTAAATATTTATTCAGTTGGATTAATTGGATTAGTGCTAGCTAAGTTATTAACAATCAGTTTTTATTCTTGTAATAGTACTAAAGTACTAGTTAAAATATCTTTAATTATAATTATATTAACACAAATTATGAATATATTGTTTGTATATATATTTAATAATTTAGGTTTATCTATATCTAATATTGTTTCTTATTACATACAAGTTATTTTGTTGTATCTGTATTTATTGAAAAATAAATTATTCTTTTTTAATTATAATGTAGTTAATTTTTTATTCAAAATAATAATATCAGTTTTAGTTATGTCTTTTATTTTAATAAAAATATTATCATTAATGTCAAATTGGGATAATATTTCAATATTTTATAGATTAGTTAGAATTTCATTACTAATCATAATAGGGTTGTTGGTATATTTTTTTACATTATGGATTACTGGATTAAAACTAAAAGAAATTTTCTATTTTTATTATAATTTTTAGTCTTATATCTTATCTACAATATCTATACCTAATAGATTTAAACTAGTTCTAATAGTTAAAGAAGTTACCATTAATAATAGTATTCTGCTAGTTTTTATTTTTAAACTAGACTGTAATATACAACAATTTTCATAAAAATTAGAAAATAAGTTAGCTAATTTATGTAAATAATCACATAATAAATGAGGTGTACCAAATTTGGATATATTATTAATCGTTTCTTCTAACCTTAGAATATGTATAATTAATAAAATTTCTTCATTTGTATTAAAATAATATTTAAAATTATAATATTTATATTTTTTAATATTAATTTTCTTTAATATAGAATTAATACGAATATAAGCATATTGTATATAAATTATTGTATTTCCCTGCAAGCTTAAAATTTTATTCCAATCAAAAACGTAATTAGAAGAACGATTTCTTGATAAATCAAAATATTTAATTGCTCCGATACCAAGAATTTTAGATATTCTAATTAATTTTTTATTATTAATCTTAGGATACTTACTTTTTATGATAATACTTACCCGCTTAATTGATTCATTTAATAAGTCTATTAATTTTATTGTATTACCTTCGCGAGTTTTAAATGGTTTATTATCTTTATTTAATACCATACCTAAAATATGATGTTCTAATTTAACTGATTTTGGTATATAATGAGCTGCACGTGCTATAAAAAATATATTATTAAAATAACTTTGTTGACGAGAATCTACGTAATAAATAATTTTATCAGCTTTCAGTGTTTCATATCTATATTTAATAGATGCAATATCAGTAGTAGAGTACAAATAAGTACCATTATTTTTTCTAATTACTACATGACTAGGGTTATTAAATTTATTTTTTTTATTATTATTTATCATCACTAATGACAAATAATTTTTACTAGTTGCAATTCCTTTATTTTGCAAATCATTAACAATGTTTGGTAACATATTTTTATAAAAACTTTCTCCTATATTATCAGTATTATTTAATGTAACATTTAATAAATCATAAATAAATTGATTATTTTTAATTGTAATATCAACTATTTTACACCATATTTTATTATAATAAATATCACCATTTTGTAATTTTATTAAATTAAAATTTACTTTATTAGCAAAATCAGAATTATTATCATATTGATTTTTTGCTTTTTTATATAATTTATCTAATAATTTAATATTACTAATTAATTTGTTATTTGTATTAACATTAATTTTTTCTAAATATGTAATTAATATACTAAAAGGTATGCCCCAATCACCTATATGATTTATTTTTATTACATTGTGTCCTAAAAATTTTAGTATTCTTACCATAGAATCACCTACAATAGTAGATCGTAGATGACCTACATGCATTTCTTTGGCTATATTAGGTGAAGAATAATCAATAATAATGTTTTTTGATTGTTCTATTAAACTTACATTTAATCTTGAGGAATTTATTAATTTTTTTAAGTTATAAGATAACCAATTAATTTTTAAGAAAATATTTATAAAATTTGTATTAATTATATTAATTTTGTCTATTATATAAAATGACTCTAATCTATCTTTTATATTTTTTGCTAATATTATTGGTTCTATTTTAATAATATTAGCTAAAGAAATTATACCATTAATTTGATAATGACCAAATTTAGTATGCTTAATTGCTTTAACTAATAAAATATCAGTGTTTTTTTTTATATTTAAAGTTAATAAAATTTGTTTTAATTTTGTTGATATTATAGAATTTATGTTCATAAATTATTGTTTAATAACCTAAAAAATTTTAGTTAACAAACACTTCACGTAAATTATTATTATGTTATAATTGTAGTATAGTGATATCATTAGTTAATATCAATGGGTAAATTAATGCAAAGATTATACTGCGGTAGGGTAAATATATCACATATTGATAAACAAGTAATAATTTATGGTTGGGTAAATTGTATAAGAAATTTAGGAAGATTAATTTTTATTGATTTACGTGATCATTATGGAATTATCCAATTATGTTGCATTCCTAAATATAAGTACGTTTTTAATCAAGTAATGAAATTAAAAAATGAATTTTGTATTAAAGTTATTGGTATAGTACAAAATAAATTAAAAAATAAAAAGAAAGAAATTATAAATAACGTAGAAATATTAGTGATAGATTTAGATATAATAAATCAATCTAGTACTTTACCAATTAATATTAATAATATTGTAAATGAAGAAAAAAGATTAAAATTTCGCTATTTAGATCTACGTAGTAAAAAAATGACTAATAATATTAAAATACGTTCTAAAGTATTTTATATTATTAATACATTTATGACAAAAAATAATTTTTTGTATATTGATACTCCAATACTAGCAAGTCCATCTTATGATGGAGCTCAAGATTATGTAGTATCCAGTAAAATTAATAATAATTATCGTTACTATTTACCTCAATCACCACAAATATTTAAACAGCTATTAATGATATCTGGTTTTGACAAGTATTATCAAATAGCAAAGTGTTTTCGTGATGAAGATTCACGATCTGATCGTCAACCAGAATTTACACAATTAGATATAGAAGTATCATTTATTGATACTAGTGAATTAATGAAAATAATAGAGCGTTTAATTAGATACTTATGGTATAAAATTTTAGATGTTAAGCTGGATAAATTTATTAAAATATCTTACAATGACGCAATTTGTCGTTTTGGTTCAGATAAGCCAGATTTACGTAGTAATATAGAATTAGTAAATCTAACTAAATTATTTACAAGTACTAATAATAATTATAATGAAATATATAATTTTAATTTAAATAGTATTATTGCAATAAATATAAATAATATAAATATTAGTGATGAAGATGTTAATAAATATATTAAATATATTAATTTAGATAACATTAAGATGTCTTTTTGGATAAAAATTAATGTTAAATTTAATAAATTAAATTTAGAAGGTCCAGCAATAAAAATATTTGATTACAAATTTATACTAAAAATTTTAGATTTTTTTAAAAATATTAATTATGGTACTATTTTTTTTGTAATAGATGATTTTCATAAAGCTACTAATATTTTAGGTAAATTAAGATTAAAAATTAATTCAGATTATAATTTAAATAATGTTAAATGGGCTCCTTTATGGATTACTGATTTTCCTTTATTCAAAATAAAAAATAATACATTATCTTCTATGCATCATCCATTTACTGCTCCTAAATGCACAGATATTAATTATATTACTAAATATCCAAAATCAATAATAGCTAATTCATACGATATTGTTATAAATGGTTATGAAATTGGTAGTGGTTCAGTACGTATTAATAGTTATAAAATGCAAAAAGTAATTTTTGATATATTAGGTATTAGTAAATATAAACAAAATAAATATTTTGGTACATTATTAAGTGCATTAAAATATGGTGCACCTCCACATTCTGGTTTAGCTATAGGTCTAGACCGTTTACTAATGTTGTTAACTAATTCTAGCAGTATAAAAGATGTTATTGCTTTTCCTAAATTAACATCAAAGATGATGAATGTAATTAATAAGTAAAATAAAACTAACTAAAATGGTCAACACGTTAGTAATATAAGTATGTTAAATAATACAAGCAAAATTATTTTAGGTATAGATCCTGGTCTTAATATTACTGGTTATGGTTTAATAAAATTTGATAATTTTAATATTAATTATTTATATGGTGGTTATATTTACTGTGGTAAATTATGTCATTTATATGATAAATTAAAATTAATATATAACACCATATATGATATTACTAATCAATTTTTACCTAATTACATTGTAATAGAAAAAATTTTTGTATCAAAAAATGCTGATACAGCAATTAAATTAGGTCATGCTAGAGGAGTAGCTATTGCTGCTGTATTAAACTTTAACATACCACTATTCGAGTATACTGCTAAACAGGTAAAAAAAATCATTGTTGGTAAAGGTTCAGCGAATAAATTACAAGTAAGGTATAATATATGTAAATTATTAAATCTAAAAATTAGTTTAAAATTAGATGTAACTGATGCATTAGCAATTGCTGTTACACATTGTTATAATATTAAAAGCCTAGAAAATAACTAATGATTGTTAAATTACTGATTGTTTATATATGTTTTATTATATTAATAAAAAGTTATTTATTACTATAAAATTTAATTTAATATATATTACTTAAAAGTATACTAACATATAATTAATATATTATTATTAATAACTAGCTTATTACTAATAATACAATGAATATATTAATTAAAGTTTTTTATTTATATTACATGAAATTATACCGCTTGATTACTATTGTTACATTATTAATATTATTATTACAATTAGTGAATTCTTATAATTATTTAAGATTTACTAAACGATTAAGTAACTTATTACTACTAGAATCTGTTGAAAATTATAATTTTTTAAAAAATTTAAAATATAAATATAACAATATTAATACTCAATATTTATTTTATATTAACAAAATTAATATTATTAAAAATATAAAATTATTTAAACAATTTCTTAGAACCAATAGTTTATACATATTTAATCATATTTTATTAATAATAAATATAATAAGTTATTACATATATAATTTTTTGGAAAAATTATATAACGCTATTGTTTGTTTTAATCATATTATTTTTTTTAATATAAAAAAATTTTTTTTTAAAAATATAAATTTTTACTATAAAGTAATTAAAGGTTATGTAAATGGTAATTTTTCTTCTAGTGCACATCTTACAGGATTAACTAATAACGATATTAAAATTATTAAAACAGCTTTAAAATGGCGTATAAATCTTAATAAATTAAAAAATGGTGATCAGTTTTCTATATTAATTAAAATAAATAATTTTTCTAATAAAAAATGTAGTCAATTAGTCGGTATTAGAATTAATACTAATGGTAGAGATTTTTATGCTTTTAGAGCATGTGATGGTAACTTTTATAATTTAAGAGCTGTAAGATTAATTAATAATTCTATATTGTATCCCACTAATAAAAAATTTCGTATTTCATCTAGATTTAGTCTTAATAGATTTAATCCAATTAGTAAAATTATTAAACCCCATAGGGGAGTAGATTTTGCTATGCCAAAAGGAACTCCAATATTTTCAGTTAGTGATGGTAAAGTTATTAGTAGTAAAATTGATAAAGCTGCAGGGAAGTATATTACTATTAATCATAATAATCAATATATTACAAGATACATGCATTTGGATAAATTATTAGTTAAATCAGGACAGTTTGTTAGGTACGGTGATCGTATAGCTTTATCAGGTAACACTGGTTATTCTACTGGTCCACATTTACATTTTGAAGTTTGGATTAATAACCATGCGGTAAATCCACTTACTATTAAATTACCACATACAATTAAATTAACTGGGATTAATAAATTAAAATATATAAAAATGGTTAATTTTTTATTACCTAAATTAAAATTTTAATTAAAAAATTTATTTACTGTGTTAAATAGTATTTTATATAAATAAAAAATACTAGTTTTAATAAAACTATTATATTATTATAATCTTATGTTATTTTATTATTAAATTTAATTAATTAATAAGGAATAATATTAATATGTTTCGTATTATTATATTTTTAATTACTAATATAGCAGTACTTATAATATTCAGTTTAGTACTATATATTTTAGG
>JAOBJR010000008.1 GCA_025728395.1 Candidatus Lightella neohaematopini | reverse complement strand
CAAAATTTGTGATTGTTTTTCTCCTTCAGCTTTCAAAATTTGTGATTGTCTTATTCCTTCAGCTTCTAAAATTTCAGCTCTCTTAGTACGTTCTGCTTTCATTTGAGCATTCATAGCATTTATCATTTCTACTGGCGGTTTAATATCTCTAATTTCTACTCTTGTAATTTTTACACCCCAATTATTAGTAGCATCATCAATAATTTTTAATAATTGTATATTTATATTATCCCTTTGTGAAAGCATTTCGTCTAATTCCATTGCTCCCAAAACTGTACGTATATTAGTCATAGTTAAATTTAATATTGCTTGGTTTAAATTACTTACTTTATAAGCAGCTTGTTCTGCATTAATTACTTGAATAAAACATACAGCATCTATTTTTACATTAGCATTGTCTTTAGATATTATTTCTTGTGAAGGAATATCTAATACCTGTTCCATCATATTTATTTTATGACCAATTCTATCTATAAATGGTATTATTAAATTTAACCCTGGTTGTAATGTTTGAATAAATCGACCAAATCTTTCTATTGTCCATTGATAACCTTGAGGAACAATCTTTAAACTATTAATAGTTATCAATAATAATATAATAAATACTAAAAATAATATCACTA
>JAOBJR010000078.1 GCA_025728395.1 Candidatus Lightella neohaematopini | reverse complement strand
CATGATATATGGACTATACTAAAACAAATTAAATTAGCATCATTAGTACATTCTTTACCTAATGGATTATTTACTAAACTTAGTGAATATGGTAACTCTTTATCTGCTGGACAAAGACAATTATTAACATTAGCAAGAGCTTTAATATTACATCCTAAAATATTAATTTTAGACGAAGCAACTTCTAATGTTGATTATGGTACAGAATTAGCTATTGCAAAAGTAATTAATAAAATTCGTAAAAATTTAACACTGATCGTTATTGCTCATAGATTATCTACTATTATTCACGCTGATAAAATAGTAGTTTTACATAAAGGTAGTATTATAGAATGTGGAACACATGATTTTTTATTAAAAAAACGTAATTATTATTATAAATTATATAAATTACAAAAATTTAATAAAATATAAAACTATTAATATATCCATATTAGATATTATAATAAAGATAAATAATTATTAATAATAAATTGACAGTTATAATAAATTTATTTTAATATAATATTTATCAGGATAATTGGTGTTATTATATTATCTACTTATATGAATTCAGTCAGGTCTGGAAAGAAGCAGCTGTAGTATATTTATGATAGTGATAGTAATTACTAATTATCCAATTATTTTTATATAAATTATAGATGGTTTTTATATTAATTATCGTTAAATTAATAGATATTTATTTTATAGAGAATCATTTGTGTCGTTAATTTAGATATTATAATTAATTGTATTAATACATAATATTATTATTTATAATAATTTTGGTTGTTTACATTATGCTCTTAGAGCAAGAAAAATTAGCATTAATTAAAAAAAATATAATATCAGTTCCAAATTATCCTAGACCAGGTTTATTGTTTAGAGATATTACTAATTTAGTTAAACATCCGTATGCATACGCTGCTAGTATATCATTACTAGCTAATTATTATCGTAATTATAATTTAAATAAAATTGTTGGTATAGAAGCTAGAGGATTTTTATTTGGAGCTCCATTGGCATTATCATTAGGATTAGGATTTATTCCAGTAAGAAAACCAGGTAAATTACCTAGAGAAACAATAAGTGAAAATTATATATTAGAATATGGTAATAATAAGTTAGAAATACACAAGGATTCTATTACTCCTGGTGATAAAATATTAATAGTGGATGATTTGTTAGCTACCGGGGGAACAATATGTGCAGTGGCTAAATTAATAAGGAGACTTAATGGTATAGTAAACAATGCTGCTTTTATTATTAATTTAGTTGAATTAGGAGGAGAAAATATATTAAATAATATGGGTATTAAGAATTATAGTTTGTTACTGTTTAATAAGTAAAATAATTAATATTTAAATTATACTAATTTAATTTATATGATTTATGAACCATTAGTATCAAAATGGCGTCCTAGATGTTTTAGTGATTTAATAGGTCAAGAGCATATAGTTAATGCTTTTGCTAATGCATTTAATTTAAATAAAATTCATTATGCATACATTTTTTCTGGTTCATATGGTATAGGAAAAACCACAATAGCTAGATTATTAGCTAAAAGTTTAAATTGTGTTAATAATAGTATAAATGTTTGTGATGTATGTGATGCGTGTGTAGAAATACAAAATAATTGTTTTATTGATTTGATAGAAATTGATGCTGCATCATCTTCTGGAATAGATAATATTAAAGAATTAATAGAAAATGCTCAATATTTTCCAGTAAAAGGAAAATTTAAAATTTATTTAATTGATGAAGTACATATGCTATCTCGTAATAGTTTTAATGCTTTATTAAAAATACTAGAAGAACCTCCTTCATATATTAAATTTTTGTTAGCTACTACTGAATATCATAAAATACCAAAAGTAATTACTTCTCGTTGTTTACATTTTAACTTAATAAAAATAAATAATGATAAAATTATTCTATATTTAAAAACTATTTTAACTAAAGAACGAATATTATTTGATGAACAAGCAATAATTTATATTACAAATGTTGCTAATGGTAGTTTACGTGATGCATTAAATTTAACTGACCAAGCTATAATTTTTGGTAAGGGAAAAATAATTTTGAGTATTGTAATTAACATGCTTGGTATAGTAGACATTAATCAATTAGTACTAATTATTGAGTTAATAGTATCAAATAATACTGACCAGTTGATTAATATCATTAATAATATATCTACAAATAATATTAATTGGGAAAAATTTTTAACTGATATCTTATTAATATTGCATGATATTTTATTAATTAAAACTTTATCAAATTATAATGCTAATTATAATAATAATATATTATTTCGTTTAAATAATATTTCAAAATCACTATCAATTAATATTATAAAAAAGTATATTAATTTAGTATTAAATGGTTATAAAGAATTACTAATAGTGGATAATAAAAAATTAGTAATAGAAATAACATTATTAAGATTAATTAATTATTGATTTTTAAATTATAAAATTATACTATGTTACATATTTTATTAATATTTAATATACATTAATTTACAATTATAGGTTGTTAGTATTATAGATGAATAATGATATAATAGATAATTTAGTGAAAATATTAAAAATTTTACCTGGTATTGGACCTAAATCAGCACAAAGAATTATGTTCTTTTTATTAAGAAATAAGAAAGTAGGAGTTGATTTATATAAATCATTAAATGATGTAATGTTAAATATTAATCAATGTACTATGTGTTTTAATTTTACCACAAAAAATGTTTGTGATATTTGTTCTAGTCAAGACAGAATAAATTGTAAACAAATTTGTGTAGTAGAAAATCCTGCTGATATATTTGCTATAGAACAAACTGGTCAATTTTCTGGATTATATTTTGTACTATTTGGTTGTTTATCACCAATAGATGGAATTAGATCCAGTGATATTAATTTAGATATATTAGAAAACAGATTAAAGAAAAATACAATAAAAGAAGTTATTATTGCTACTAGTTCTACTGTAGAAGGTGAAATTACTAGTAATTATATTGCTGGAATATGTAAAAATTATAATATTATTGTTAGTCGTATTGCTTATGGTATACCAGTAGGTAGTGAAATAGAATCAATAGATTTTAATACTTTATCCCATTCTATAATTAGAAGATATAAAGTTAATTCTTAATAAAATAAACTATTTATCAATTTAGGTGATTTGTATGAACACAAAAGAAATACGAGGCTTTCAATCTGAAACTAAACAAATACTAAATATAATGATTAATTCTTTATATTCAAATAAAGAAATTTTTTTACGTGAGTTGATATCTAATGCATCAGACGCAATAGATAAATTAAAATTCTTAATATTATCCAAACCTGAATTATATAAATATAATAATGATTTTTGCATAATGATTTCTTTTAATAAACAAGATCGTTCCATTACTATAGATGATAATGGTATTGGTATGAGTTATAATGAAGTAATAAATAATTTAGGAACAATTGCTAAATCTGGAACAAAAGAATTTATTAAATTAAAGGAATTGGAAAATAATAAGTTAAATAATAGTAATCTTGTTGGTCATTTTGGTGTTGGATTTTATTCATCATTTATTGTAGCTAATAAGGTTGTTGTACATACTAAGTCGTTTAATGATGTTAATGGTGTATTATGGGAATCAGATGGTAAAGATAAATATACTATTGATTATTTAGATAAACCTAATCATGGTACTAAAGTTATATTGTATTTAAAAGATAATGAAGAAGAATTTCTTGATTATTGGAGATTAAAAAATATTGTAAATAAATATTCTGATCATATTCAGTTACCAATAAAATTACAACATTATGACAATAAAAATAATAATATTTGGAAACAAGTTAATCAAGCTAAAGCTATATGGACTCGTAATAAAATAGATATTAAGGATAATGAATATATAGAATTTTATAAACATATTACTGGAGATCATAATAATCCATTATATTGGCAACATAGTTTTATTGAAGGTAAACAAGAATATACTATATTGTTATATATTCCTAGTAAATTTATATACAACCCTTGGCGTAATGAACAAAAAAGTGGTTTAAAATTATATGTTAAACGTATATTTATTATGGATAATGTTAATAGTTTTTTACCAAATTATTTACGTTTTATAAAAGGAATTATAGATTCTAATGATTTACCACTTAACGTATCTCGTGAGATTTTACAGGAAAATAAAATAATTAATAAAATAAAAAGTAGTATTACAAAAAAAGTACTTATTATGTTAGAAAAATTAGCAAAGAATGATGAAGATAAATATAAAATTTTTTGGAAACAATTTGGTTTAATTCTTAAAGAAGGTATAGCTGAAGATTTTAAGAATAAAAAATTACTTTCTAATTTATTAAGATTTTCACATACAAATAGTAGTGATCAATACGATTATATGTCATTAAATATGTATGTTAATTGTATGAAACAAGAACAAGATAAAATATATTATATTATTGCTAGTAGTTATGATTCAGCTAAGTATAGTCCTCATATAGAAATTTTGAAAAAAAATAATATTATAGTATTACTATTATTTGATACAGTTGATGAATGGATGATGAATTATATTAATGATTTTAATGGTAAAAAATTTCATTTATCTAGTAAAGAGGATGATTTGATAAATAAATATGCTGATGCTGAAAATAGAATAATACATTTAACAGATCCAGTTGAATCTTCTAATAATTTAATTTATCGAGTAAAAAATTATTTAGGTGACAAAGTAGCTGATGTTAAATTTACGAAAAAATTAGTGACATCACCAGTAGTATTAGTAAATGAAGATAATAGTGTAACTACTCAAATGGCTAAGTTATTAAAAAACACTGGTCAATCAGTACCAAAAATTAAGTACGTTTTATTAATTAATTACAAACATAGCTTAATTAATAAGATGTCTTGTGTAAAGGAAGATAATGAATTTAATAAATGGGTTGAATTATTATTTGGTCAAGCATTATTAATGGAAAGTAATTACTTAGATAATCCAGGAATATTTATTAAAGTTATTAATCAATTATTAATTTAATTTTATGAATATTAGTAGAAATATTCGGATAATTTTTATTGGTGCTCCAGGAGCTGGTAAAGGTACACAATCTGATTTACTTGCTAGAAGATATAAAATACCTAAGATATCTGTAGGTGAATTATTAAGAAAATTAGTTAATAATAATATTTCTAATAATATTAATTTAGGTGATTTAATATCAGATAGTATAGTATGTAATATAGTTAAAATGCGTCTTTGTAAGAATGATTGTAATAATGGATTTATACTAGATGGATTTCCTAGAAGTATTAATCAGGCTCAATATTTAACTATTAATAATATTAAAATTAATTTCGTTTTTAATATTAAGTTATCATATAAAATTATTATAAAACGATTATTAGGTAGACGTATTCATAAATCATCAGGTAGAGTATACCATATAAAATATAATCCACCCCAGGTGGATGGTTTAGATAATGTTACTGGAGAACAATTAATATCTAGAAAAGATGATAATATTGATATTATTAAACATAGATTAAAGATTCATAATGAACAAATTACTAATATAATTAGTTATTATAAACAGGAAGTTAAGTTAGGTAATATAACTTCTTACACAGAAATAGATGGTAATAAATCAATTAATTTAATTTTAACAGAAATAATTAATAAAATTAATTATTTTATTTAAAAAAATTATTTCCTACTTACTTTGTTTTATTAACTCTGCAATTCCATTAATTGTGCTAATAAGATTTGTAGTATCCAATGGCATCATGATAATTTTACTATTATTAGCTATACCTATACTATTTAATGCATCAGTATATTTTTGTGCTATAAAGTAATTTATAGCTTGTATATTACCAGAAGATATAGCTTCAGAAACAATATGTGTAGCATGAGCTTCAGCTTCAGCTGCTCTTTCTCTAGCTTCAGCTTTCAAAATTTGTGATTGTTTTTCTCCTTCAGCTTTCAAAA
>JAOBJR010000077.1 GCA_025728395.1 Candidatus Lightella neohaematopini | reverse complement strand
ATAGGAATAACTATTAACCAGAGTAATAACATAATAAGTGATTTAAAAATTAACACTATATAATAATATACATAGATAGGATTATAACTAATCCTACTAATATACTGTTAATATACCAGTATAATATATTAGTTTCAGTATATAATATAATATTACTAGCGTATTTTAGTATAAAAATAATAAAATTAGCTAACTTTGCTAATGGATCAGATTTTAATTTACTAGTAATTAAATAATAAAATTTTACAATAGTATTTTTATATAATTGATCTAACCCATGTAATAAGAAATACTTTATACATGAATAGTAATAATTATGATTAATAATTAATATTTGATAATGCCAAACACTAATAGATATGATAAGACTAATTATATTAATTATGATAAAAATTGATTCTAGTAATACGTGATTAACAGAACTATTATAATCAATAGTGTTAATCCTATGGGAAATTATTATTGCTCCAATAGCAGTAGCTAATACAGTTAATATAATAATTGGTATATCGCGATAAATATTAAAATTATTTAATATTTTAAATTCAATGCTAACTTTATTATATATAGTTAGTATAACACGAAAAATATACATTGTAGTTATTATAGTACTAAATATCATAATATAAAATAAATAATGATTGCTACTATTGGTTAAAATTTGATTAATCATATTACTTTTAGAATAAAAACCAGATGTGATAATTGGAAATGCTGATAAAGAACTACCCCCGATTAAAAATCCTATATATGGCACAATAGGTAATTTTTTTATTGAAGATAATTTAAATATATGTTGTTCGTTAAAAATATTAATTAATGCACCAGCAGAAAGAAATAATAGTGATTTACAAAATGCATGTATAATTAAATAATATAAAGATGCGTTCCAAGCACCAATACTTAATATTATAAACATATAGCTGATTTGACTAATAGTAGAATATGCTAATATTTTTTTAATATCATTTTGTAATAGTGCTGATAAGCTAGCTATAATAACTGTTATAATTCCTATACATTGCATAAATAGTAAAGTTGTTGGTGTAAGCATAAAAATTTTATGAATACGAATAACTAAATATATTCCAATAGTTACCATAGTAGTAGAATGAATTAAAGCTGAAACTGGGGTTGGCCCTACCATTGCATCTTTTAGCCATGAATATAGTGGAAATTGTGCTGATTTACCAATAATTCCAATAGTTATCATATATGTAATTATTGACAAAATAGTTTTACTATGATAGAAATTTAAATTATGATTAATATCATTAAAATTGAAGCTATTGAATTCATAATAAATTAAAAATATTGCTATCATTAAAAATACATCACTAAATCTGTTCATAATAAAAGATTTCATAGCAGAATAATAATTATTATCTACACGATAATAAAATCCTATTAATAGATAGCTACAAAAACTTACTAATTCCCAACCAAAAAACATAAAAAATAAATTATCTGCTAGTATTACTATTAACATACTAGTAATAAATAAATTAATATAAGCGAAAAATCTTGAATAGCCATCTTTATTATTCATATACCATAACGAATATATTTTAATTAATGATCCTATTCCTATAGTTAACCAAGACATAACCAATGATAATTGATCTAAATACAATGAATATGTTAACGTCATTTTAGGTAAGGATAATTTCCACAGTATTTGTTTTATTATTGTAGTATTATTACTATAATTAGTAGTAACTATTGTAATAGTTACTATTAATAATCCAATAATGAAAAGATTAATAAAATTAATTAATAAATAATAACGTTTGTTAACACAACAAAATAATAAGTATCCCGTAAATGGAAATAATATTAATAAATATAATAAGTTCATATAATATCCTTAATGTACATCATAAATATTAATAATATTATATGTGCGATAGGCTTTTAATATTAATGATAAATTAATACTAGTATCGACAGCAGCAATACTAATTATTACTAGATACATAATAAAACCATCAATTTGTCCTAAATAATTACCTAATATTATAAATGCTAAAGCTATAGCATTTAACATAATTTCTATACTAATTAACATAAAAACCATATTATGATGTAATACTAATCCAATAAGTCCTATTGTAAATATAATAAATGTAATAATTAATCCATAAGATAATGAAATCATATTTTATTTTCTATTAATACATAATACTACTACTATAGTAGTTAGTAATAATAACGAAATTAATTCAACTAATAATATATAATGCTGAAAAAGAAATACACTAATATCATTAATAGTAAATAATATTTCTTTATATTCTATAAAATTAATATTGTTAATATAAATTAATAATATTAACATAATTAATGGCATTAACATACATAAGATAGTTCTTTTATATATAATATAATTACTAAACTTTTCATTAAATAACATAATAATTATAGTAAATAACACAATAATTGCATTAGCATATAAAATAATTTCTAATATTCCAGCTAATTCTATTCTTAGTAAAAAAAATGTACATGATGTAAAACATAAAGATGACGCAAAATATAATAAAGCATGCATAACATTATTAGTAAATATAGCCAAAATACTAACTATAATTATTAATATAGTAGTAATATAAAATAATGATATCATTTAATTCCTTATACTTTACTTAAAATATTAAGGTAATAAACTTTTAGTATCTACTGGTTTAGTTTTACATTTAAGATTACATTTATTAGTTTTTAATAATCTAGATTTATGATAAAAATTATAATTATGATATTTTCCAGTATTAGAGACTAATAAGTTATGTTTTTTATATAATAAATTACTACGATTATAACTACTTAACTCAAAATCTTTAGTTAATTGAATAGCTAAAGTGGGACACGCTTCTTCACAAAAACCACAAAATATACATCTTGCCATATTGATCTGAAAAATTTTTGGATACCAACGACCATTATTATCTTCAGTTTTTTGTAAGTAAATACAATTTACTGGACAAACTACAGCACATAAACCACAAGCTACACAACGTTCTGTGCCATCATTATTTCTTGTTAATACTATTTTACCTCTAAATCTATTAGCTAAATGAATAGCTTTATCAGGATATAAAATAGTTTCTCTTTTATTTAAAGCTTGTAATCCTACTAAATAAATACTACGTATTATTGTACCAACAGTAATAATTACATTTTTAATTTTTTTTATAATAAACATAAATATAACCTAAATTGTTATTTTTATTTATTAAATAAATAAACAAATGTGGTAACTAATAAATTCATTAATGATATTGGTAAACAAACTAACCAACTAAATGTTATAATATGATCATATTTTGGTCTAAGTAATGATGCCCTAATCAAAATAAATAACATGATACAAAATACTAGTTTTACAATAAACCATAAATAAGCAGGTAATAATGGTCCATAACCACCACCAAGAAAAATAATTACTATCATAGTTGATGTTGCAATCATACTAATATATTCACCTATAAAAAACAAACTAAATTTTATACCAGAATATTCAATATGATATCCACTAATTAATTCTTGTTCTGACTCAGGATGATCAAAAGGATGACGATGACAAATAGCTAAACTAGCTATAAAGAAGTTAATAAATCCTAAAAATTGGGGTACAATATTCCATAAATGTTGTTGTGATTCAACTATATTTATTAAATTAAATGATTTAGATTTAACTACCACTCCCATAATAGATAGTCCTAAAAATACTTCATAACTAATCACTTGTGCTACAGCTCTTATAGCTCCTAGTATAGCATATTTATTATTACTAGCCCAACTAGCTAGTATTATTGGATAAATAGATATTCCTGAAAGAGCTAAAAATAATAGTATACCTATATCTGATTTAGATAAAAATATATCAGCTGTAATCGGTACAATAATAAATATTGGTAACATATAGATAAATGATATAATTGGAGCAATATTAAATAAGTATTTATTACTAAATTTCGGTGTCCAATCTTCTTTAAATAACATTTTAATCATATCAGCAGCTACTTGCAATATTCCATATGGACCAACTCTATTAGGTCCATATCTATGTTGTACTAATGCTAACATTCTTCTTTCAATAAAACTAATATAAGCAGCAGACATTACTATAATTAGTAATAGTACTACTAATTTTATTAAGTTAATTAAATTAAACATATAAGTTAATTATTTTTTATATCATTAATAGTTAGTCCAGATAAACACATTGGAATTCCAGGTAACCCTATTGGTAAACCTATATTACCAGAACATAATTTATTACTTAATTTTACAGGTAAAGTAAAATTATTGCCCATACAAGTAAACGTAACTAATGAATTATTCTTAATACTAAGTATTTTTGCATCCTCATAACCAATTATAATACATGCTGACGAGATAATTTGTTTAATTGCTTTTACTTTTTGTGATGTTTCTTCACTACCAAACATATTCCAGTACGGAACGATTAACCATTTACCAGGTTTTTTACTATTACTTACATAATTAAAATAATGTATATCTCCAATTTTTTTATTAAAAATTTTAATATTTGTATTAATATAATTATGGTATTTACCATCAGATATACTAATATTAATATCATTATATTTTATTTCAAAATTATTCATATTTTTTTGTTTATTAAAAAATTCTTCATCAGTAAAAAAATACTTATTTTTTTTAGCACAATTACCTAAAGCATTGTAACCACAACTACGTGGTATGTTTGTAAATGATTCCTGTCTTCCTGAATTATTATTATTTGTGTTTATAATATCAATACTACTTAACTTAGTTATGTGTTTAGTTAATGATTTAGTTACATCGTTAATATTTTTCCATTTTGTTGATTTATTTAAATACTTATTGTGTATACTATGTAACCAATACCAACTATCTAATAAATAACTTTTATTGTCTAAATATTTATCATATGGTTTAAAAAATTTTTGAATTCTACCTTCATAATTAATTACCGTACCATTACTTTCTATATTACTAGTAGTTGGTATAATAATATTAGCTTTTTTCATAACATTATTATATTTATAATCTAATACAATTATTGTATTAATATTATTTAACAAACTATCTAATTTATTTTTTAATACATATCTGTATAAATCATTTTCTAATATAATTAACCCATCTGCTATTTTATATTTTAGCAAATTTAAAGCTTGTTCTACACTACCCTGATTTTTAATTAAAGATAAACCAAGACCATTTGCATAACTAGTAATAAAATTAATACCTACATGAATCTTTTTATTTTTTAATGCAATTGCAATGTTTGCGGCTGCTTTAATTATATTCTTATTAGTAGTAGTAGTACCACTAATAATTAATACTTTATTAGCATTAGTTATGCTATAAGCAATATCATAAATTTTTTTTATTAATTTATCACTCATATTAATAATTTTAGGTGCTGTATTATCTATTATATTAGCTAATGTAAATCCAAAACGTGCTTGATCATCTAATGATGCGTAATAACACCAAGTTGCAATATCATCTAAATCAGTTACATCAACGTTAGTAATAAATAATGAATTTTTTCTTTCCTGGTTATAATTTTTTATTGCATCACTATGCCAATCTTTTATATTCATCTTATTAGTTACATTTGATATATTATTTATTGCTTGTCTAATAGATAAAGCCATTCTAGCTCCAGTTTCTGAAATATTTTCCCCTAATATTAAAATAGTGTCATAATTTTTTATTTCTAATAAAGATGGTATATAGATACCACTATTGTTTAGTATTTG
>JAOBJR010000076.1 GCA_025728395.1 Candidatus Lightella neohaematopini | reverse complement strand
GATACAGTTAGTAAATTATGAAAATTTAAATCTATAGATTGACTTAAACGACGAGTCATACCCATAAATCCTAATATATATAGAGGCATAAATGCTGTATAAAAACCAATAATCCAAAAATAAAAAGATATTTTACCCCATGTCTCATTTAATATAAAACCAAAAATTTTTGGAAACCAATAAGTAGCACCAGCAAAACAACCAAACAAAACTCCACCAATAATTACATTATGAAAATGAGCAACAACAAATAAACTATTATGTAAAACATAATTTGCTGTTGGTAATGCTAATAATACTCCTGCAGCTCCACCAATTACAAATGTAATAATAAATCCAGTAGTCCATAACATAACTGTATTAATAATTACTTTTCCTCTGTACATAGTAAATAACCAGTTAAATACTTTTACGCCAGTAGGAATAGCAATTATCATTGTCATGATACCAAAAAATGAATTAACATTTGATCCAGCTCCCATAGTAAAAAAGTGATGTAACCAAACACAGAATGCTAATATCGTAATAGCTATAGTAGCAAAAATTAATGTTTTATAGTTGAATAAGCTTTTTTGTGAGAAAGTAGCAACTACTTCAGAAAAAATACCAAATATTGGTAATACTAGTATGTATACTTCAGGATGACCCCAAGACCAAAACAAATTAATATACATCATTGGATTACCACCCATATCTTGGGTAAAAAAATGCATTCCTAAATAACGATCTAAAGTTAGTAACATAATAGTCACAGCTAATATTGGAAATGCAACAATAATTAGTATATTTGTACATAATGTTGTCCAAGTAAAGACTGGCATATTCATTATGCTCATGTTTGGAATACGCATAAATAATATAGTAACAATAAAGTTTATTCCAGTAATAGTAGTACTAATTCCAGCTACTTGCATACTCCAAATCCAATAATCTACCCCGACACCTGGACTATAAATTTTTTCAGACAAAGGTGGATAAGCAGTCCATCCAGTTTGTGCAAATTCACCTATCCCTAATGATAAGTTTATTAATATAACACCTACCATAAATAACCAAAAACTTAAAGAATTTAAAAATGGAAAAGCTAAGTCACGACAACCTATTTGTAAAGGAATAATAATATTCATTAAACCAATTATAAATGGAGTAGCCATAAATATTATCATTATAACTCCATGAACGGTAACAATTTGATTATAGTGATGAGATGATAAAAATCCTTCTTGCATACTAGAAGATGCTAACATTTGTTGAGTTCTCATCATAATAGCATCAATAAACCCCCTTAATAACATTACCATTGAAGCTATTATGTACATTATACCAATTTTTTTATGATCTAATGAAGTTAACCAATTATTCCATAGATATTTCCATTTACCAAAATAACTAATAGTAAATATTGTAACTATACTGACTAGTGTAATAAATATAAAAGTGAATATTATAATTGGTTCATTATATGGAATATCACTTATTTTTAATTTACCAAACATTTTACTTTCCTATAATTAAAATAATTTTTACATTTAAAAAATATAGAATAATGCTATAACAGACAATTATTTATCTAAATTATTCTTATTTATAATACAATAAAAGATTTTATTATCTACTCTAGAATAGTATTTTACTGAATCAAATTTACTAGGTAAAGATAATTTTTTGTAATCTGAAAAACTAATCAGTTTTGATTTATAAGATTTAATTTTACTAATCCATAAATTAAACTTATTGTTATCTACAACAAATACATTAAATTTCATACCAGAAAATCCACTACCACTAAAATTAGATGATATACCTTTATAAATACCAATTTTATTAGCAATCAGATTTAGTTTAGAACACATATTATTCATAGCATAAATTTGACTACCTAACTGAGGTATAAAAAATGAATTCATGACAGAATCAGAAGTAATATTAAATATTATTGGTACATTTACTGGAATACACATCTCATTGATTGAAGCAATCTTAAAATCAGGATATATAAATAACCATTTCCAATTTAATGATATAACATTTATTTTAACAGGGTGGTGATTAGAAGTTGTTATTGGTTTACTAGGATCTAATTTTTCAACACTATTTATTGTAATATTAGATAACACTAATACAATTATAAAAGGTACAATCCATACAAATAATTCTATAATTTTAGATTTACACCATTCTGGTGTATATAATGCTGTAGTATTTGATGATCTATATTTAATAACAAAGAATAAAGTCATTATTATTACTGGTATAACAATAACTAACATAAGTTTTATCGCTGTTATTATAATTAATTTCTCTTCTATACCTATTTGTCCAGCTGGATTAAATATTACTAATTTGTTATCGCAACCAAATAGTGTAATAATAATTGAAAACAAAAAAAATTTTTTTATAATATTCATGCTAATCTAATAAAATTATTCTATTACTAATAATTTAAGTGTTAAAATTAATGCTTAACTAAGAAAACAAGTTGATAATGCAACTATCTAACTAACAAAAATTAAGACACAATATTAATCTTCTCAAAAACGTGTAATTTACTATAACATAATATAATTGTGGATATAGTAATTTTTTTCAATAAAAGTATCACTTTTTATTTTAAAATATAATAATAATAAAATTTTTTCATAAAACTATTTAATAATTAATAAGCTACATATCAAAAACTAATGTAATTTAGTTTACATTACTTACTACTTCTACTTAGTTATTATAACTAATTATCGTAATATAGTATAATTTTAGTATAACATTATATTCATAATTAGTTTATTATTGTTCTTTTTTGAATTAGTTAACGATGTTAAAAATTTTTAAAATATTTTAATGTATAAGGAAATAAATTCATGTTAAATAATATAATTTCGCATATTGATATAAAAAATTACGATAATAATCTAGTTCCAATTGTAATTGAAAAATTATCGTATAGTGAACGAGCATATGATATATTCTCTCGTTTACTAAAAGAAAGAATAATATTTATAACTGGAAAAATAGAAGATTATATGGCAAGTGTAATAGTTGCTCAAATAATATTTTTAGAAGCAGAAAATCCTGAAAAGGATATATATCTTTATATTAATTCTCCAGGTGGTGTTATTAGTGCAGGTATGGCTATTTATGATGTAATTCAGTTTGTTAAACCAGATGTTAGTACATTATGTGTAGGGCAAGCAGCTTCTATGGGAGCACTATTATTAATGGCTGGAACTAAGGGTAAAAGATTTTGTTTACCAAATTCTAGAATTATGATTCATCAACCAATTGGTGGGTTTAATGGTCAAGCATCTGATATAGAAATACAAACGAAAGAAATTTTAAATATTAAAAGTAAAATTAATAATTTAATATCAAAACATACTAATAAATCTTTTGATAAAGTATCAAGAGATACTGAAAGAGATTATTTTTTATCTGCTGATGAAGCATTAGAATATGGTATAATAGATTCGATAATAATAAATCGTTAATAGTATTGTTTTTTTTAATGTACACGAGAGATATCTATGATAGATAAAGAGAATAATGAATTAAATAAACTATTATATTGCTCCTTTTGTGGTAAGAGTCAAAAGGAGGTTAAAAAATTAATTGCTGGATCGTCTGTATATATTTGTAATGAATGTATTAATTTATGTAACAAAATAATAAATGAAGAGAAAAAAGATGATGAATATAGTAACAAAAATCTATCAATTAACCCTCGTCAGATAAAACATTGTTTAGATGATTATGTAATTGGACAAGAAAAAGCGAAAAAAATATTATCTGTTGCAATTTGTAACCACTATAAAAGAATTTGTGTTAATAAAAATAATGATGATATTAAATTAGGTAAAAGTAATATTTTGTTAATAGGACCAACTGGTAGTGGTAAAACTCTTCTTGCAGAAACATTAGCAAATTCAGTTAACGTACCATTTGCTATAGCTGACGCTACAACATTAACTGAAGCTGGCTATGTTGGAGAAGATGTAGAAAATATAATACAAAAGTTATTACAAAAATGTGATTTTAATGTAAAAAAAGCACAAAGTGGTATAATATATGTAGATGAAATTGATAAAATTTCTAGAAAGACAGATAATCCATCTATTACTAGAGATGTTTCTGGAGAAGGAGTACAACAGGCTTTATTAAAATTAATAGAAGGTACTACTGCGTTAGTGCCTCCAAAAGGAGGAAGAAAACATCCACAACAAGATTTTATACAAGTAGAAACATCTAATATTTTATTTATTTGTGGTGGAGCATTTTCTGGTTTAAAAAATATAATAAAAAGAAGAGTAGAAACTAATTATGGAATTGGATTTTGCGCTAAAATTAAAAATAATAAAATATTAGACAATAATATTTTATTAAAAACAAAACCAGAAGATTTAATTAAATTTGGACTAATACCAGAATTTGTTGGACGTTTACCAATTATAGCTGTATTGGAAGAACCAGATGTAGATATGTTAGTACAAATTTTGAGTAAACCAAAAAATTCATTAGTTAAACAATATCAAACTATTTTTGATTTAGATAACATTAAATTAGAATTTTGTAATAAAGCTCTTTTAGCTATTGCTAATCAAGCAGTTAAGTATAAAATTGGAGCTAGAGGATTACGTTCTATTATAGAAAATATACTATTAGAAACTATGTATAACTTACCATCAAAAAATATAGTAAATAAAATATTAATTAATGAATCAGTAATTAATAAATCATTAGACCCAATATTAATATTTAATAAATAAAATAAAAATTTAGTTAATAATACAATTTTATTTAGTTTAAAAAATTTTAATATATTAATTAATAATAAAATTACTTATATTAAATAAGTTAATTTAATTTAATATTTTATCTCCTAAGAAGGATTGAATGACTGATCATGATTCTATAAATAAAATTATCCCAGTATTACCATTAAGAGATATAGTAGTATATCCAAATATAGTAGTACCATTGTTTATTGGTCGAGAAAAATCTATTAAATGTTTAGAAATAGCTATGAATAAAGATAAACAAATCATGTTAGTTACTCAAAAAGAATCATCTAATGATGATCCTAGCATTAATGATTTATTTTTAGTAGGTACTATAGCTCATATATTACAAATGATAAAATTAGCTGACGGAACTATAAAAATACTTGTAAAAGGTCATACTAGAGCTCATATAAAAAAATTAGAAGATCATGATAATTATTTTACAGCTGAAATAACACATCTTTTTGATTTAAATGAATATAACGAAGAGCAAAATACTTTAGTAAGAGTTATAATTAATCAATTTAATAATTATATAAAATTAAATAATAAAATCATTCCAGAAGTAATAAGATTAATAAATAATATAGAAGATGCAAATACTTTAATTAATACTATAGCAACTCATATACCATTAAAGATAGCTGATAAACAATTATTACTAGAAATAAACGATATTTCTAAAAGATTAGAAAAATTAGCTATTATTATAGAATCAGAAATTAATTTATTAAAATTAGATAAAAATATTCATAATAGAATAAAAAAACAAATGGAAAAAAGTCAAAAAGAATATTATCTAAATGAACAAATTAAAGCTATACAAAAAGAATTAGGTGAAATAGATAATGTTTCTGATGAGTATAATATTTTATTAAATAAAATAAAATTATCTAGAATGCCGAAAATAGCTAAAGATAAAACTAAAAATGAATTATATAAACTAAAAATGATGTCACC
>JAOBJR010000075.1 GCA_025728395.1 Candidatus Lightella neohaematopini | reverse complement strand
TGGTTTCTTTATTTTCATAATTTTGTTACGTCCACATTGAGCACAACTATTAATAATAATATTTTGCCAATGATTAATTTTAGTATTTAATAAATTAAGTTTGTTAATATTATAATTTTTAGGTATTATTGGGGTGATAGTATTTACTCCTAATTCAACTGATTTTTGAATAATAAATTTCATCTTTTTGGAATTAAGTAATAATTGTCCTAAATGTAATTTTAGGTGTGATTCTTTACTTTTATATATCTTATATAATACAATTAATTTAATTTTGTTATATTTATTTAAATCAATAATTTTCGCTTGACATATAATATTGTTACCGTTAAATAATTCTATAATATTATCTTTTTTCATCCTTAATACATGTATAATATAATGTGCAATGTTTCTATTTAAAATTAATATTTCTCCAACTACACAATCATTAGGAAAATATATTCTAGGTATACGCATTTAAATTAATTAATAATTTTTATTTTTACAAGCTTGTTCTATATAAGGATTACTATTTCCTTGTATTAAAGTTATACGTTTGTTTCTATAACATTCCCATTTAGTTACTGGATATAATATATTCCATTTATGAAATAATAATAATTGTTGATTTGATAATATTATATGATATTTATCATGCATGTATAAATATGTTCTAGCTATTATACCCCTAGTAGTTACTGGTGGATCTACTTGTTTTGTTTTAAAATTTATTTTTATTTTACAATTACCATAATAACTACCATAATTACTAATCCATTGATTATATTCATAATTTTTTCTATCAGCATTTATTTCACCTATAACTGGTTGTAAATTATGTAAGTCAGTTGCTATCTTTTGATAATTATAGTCATTATTACAATTTTTACGACCACCATGTAACCAACATTTCATATTATGACCAAATTTCCAAGCTGGTACAATATGTTCCCATTCTATCCTGTTAGCTCTTAAGTAATTACTTCTAACTCTATATCCACAAGATAATAATTCAGGTATTCCCCGATAACCATGCCAATTAATTTTACAACCACAATAAAAGGTACCAGAAATATTTTTATTAACTAATACAGCTAATTTTTTAATTTCTTTAAAATTATGAGTTTTTGTTTTTTTATTATTAGTAAATAAAAATATAGTTAATATTATTATGCTAATAATAAGTATAAATGTAATTAATTTATTATTCATTTAAATTAAATAATTTATTAGTTATATTTAAGTAATATAGTTAAAAAATAAATAAATATTATTATTTACTTAATATTGATTTAAGTAATATAATATAAAAATTATAAAATTTATTAAGTGAATAATATTAATCTATTAAGACATAAAATTTATATTATTTAATTAATTAAATTTAATTTATTACTTAATCTAATTACTAAATTTAAATTATATAATATATTAATAGTATATTGATATTGTTAATTTTAAATAATTATGAAAGAAAATGAAATAAAAAAACGTTTAGGTTTAGAAGTAATTAAGTATATAAAACCTAATAGCATTATTGGTATTGGTTCTGGTAGTACTGTATCTTATTTTATTAAAGAATTAGTAAAAATTAAACATTATATCATTAATACAGTATCTAGTTCATATAAATCATCTTATCAATTGAATCAGTTAAATATACCGGTAGTTGATATTAATTCAGTAAAAAATATTGATATCTACATAGATAGTGCAGATGAAATTGATAATAACATGTATATGATTAAAGGTGGTGGATCAGCATTAACAAATGAAAAGATTATTTCTTCTTTATCTAAAAGATTTATATGTATTGTCAATAATAGCAAACTAGTGAAAAAATTAGGTCGTTTTCCAGTTCCAGTAGAAATTATACCGTTTTCATATCCATTAATTATTAATAAAATAAAAAAATGTGTTGGGGGTATTCCTATTTTACGCAGTAATACAATTACTGATCATAATAATCTAATAATAGATATATATAAATTAGATTTAAATAATGTTAAGTTAATTGAAAAAAAATTAAATAATATTCCAGGTATTGTTACTGTTGGGTTATTTACACAAAGAATAGCTGATATTGTTTTAGTAGGAAATTGTGATGGTAGTATTACTAAATTTTCTTAAAAATTAATATCATAGTTAATATAGTTTTTATGTCTAATATTCCAAAATATTTTAAGTTATTATTTTAATTTTTAATATTAAATACATTATTTATTTTAGATATAATTAAAACTATAATGTATATTAAAAATTTCAAATTTAATTTTTTTGATAAATTTACATCTATTACAATTATAGATGATGGAATAGTTAGTATTATTTTTTACTCTATTAGCTAATAATAATTGTCGTAAAATAAATCAAATAAATTTAATTAATTTAAGAAAAATATTTTTATCGATCGTACTATTATTATATCATATTTTACTTATAAAATTTTAGATAAAATTAATTTCTGGTCTATTATAAAACCTTATGCATATCATATATATGAAACAAAAATTTTTAATATTAATTTTCGTAATAACATAAATATTCTAACTCGAGATTATAATGTACCAGTTTTAGGATATACAATTAAATTAAGTGTTATAACATCAGTATTTTTTAAAATAATAAATAATTATTACAATACTAATATTTTTAATAAAATAAATATTTATAATATAAAAATATAAGTAATAACATAATAATTACTCTAAATAGTAAATATATAATCAACACAAAATTATTTATTATTGCTGGTGATGATTAATTAAAGATTATAAAATTATTTGGTATCAATTATATTATATTAGTTTACTATCAAACAGTAGTTATTACTATAATTAGTACAAGTATATTTTAATCTAATACATACATCATTTGAAATTATTACTAAAAATAAATTATTAGTATTATTACCAATAAAAAAATATTATTTTTTGTAATATAGTATTTTAATAATAAATAAAATTGTATTCGTTTTAGTAACTGAGAATTATGTATTTTATTAAAATATGAATTACAAAATAAATTAAATAAAATAATAATTGTGGAAAATATAAATTATGATCCAATAAAATTAGTATTAGTTCATAGTAATAAGTAATATTAGTAATTGTTTAGTATTATTAGAAAATGCATCTAAAACTATACATCCTATTAGAGCACAAGGATTTAATTTAGCTATAAAAGACTTAGTATGTCTAATTAATTTAATTAACTTATATGATATTTACGGTCATAAATATTATTTAAATATACTTAGTCAATATAAATAAAATAGACAATCTGATTGGATTAAAACTATTCTAGTAACTAATACTTTAACTTATTTAATAACTAATAAGAATAAACTAACTAAAAAATAAAAAATATTAGTTTTTTACTAGAAAAAAATATATCAATTATAAATTTATTTTTAATAAAATACATATTAAAATTAATTTAATTAATTTAATTTAATTATGTTTGATATTATAATCGATAGTAATGATATTAACGGATTATTATTAGTTTACTGTTTATAAATAAAGTAAGAATTGCAATAATAACTAAATTATCACTAAATAACTTAAATAATATTAAATCTGTATCTGTAGTTAATTACAATAGTTATAAGATACTAAAAAGTTTAAATATTTGGTATGAATTAGTTAAATATGTAGTCCCGTTAGAAAATATTGTTTTGTATAGATATAAATATAAAAATTATTAAAAATTAGCGTTGGTACTATTAATAATTCTAATTTTATTATTAATAATAATATAATTTTTACATTTTAAAAAAATATTAAGTAGATATATAATAGTTATTAACTATACTAATGTAAAAAATATACTTTTTGAGAAAAAATTAGTAACAATATCATTAAATAATGAAGCATTAAAAACAAAATTATTAATTACTAACGATATTTTTAATATTAAAGATTATATAAATACCTATAAATATTATATTAAATATGAATATATAGTAATACAAACTAAAATTAATACAGCATTAATATATAATAACATATATCGAGTTTTATCTAAGTATGATATCATGATATTTACTCCATTAAAAAAATAATAATTGTAATATTATTTATTGGATATTAGAACGTAATATGATAGAAAAATATAAAAATTATAACAGTATTATCAATAATATATCTAAACTAATATTTAGTTCATGTAAAATAAAAAATAAAATTTTCACTTCTTTAGCTTATATTAAATATTTATCTAGTTTTATCTATCATCGTTTACTATTAATAAGTAATGCTGCTTATGAGACAAATTTAATTTTTGGTCAAAAAATGAATTTTATTTATTTTAACTTATCTATTATCGATAATTTAATAACTTACTTAAGTAATAATAATGATATTGGTTTTTATTATTTTTTAAAATGTTATGAACAACAATTAAAATGTAATTTTATATCTAAAATAATTAAAGTTAAATTATTATATGATTTTTTGTACTAAAAATAAAAATAGTAATTTATTTAATATATTTTTAAATAAATTAAATACAACAAGATCTATATTTTTTAATGTCCAATTTGGATTATAATAAACATATAATATTTTTTTAATTTATATATAATTACTAATATAAATTTTTAGTTTATTAATTAATTATTCTATGTAAATAATAATTATAATTGTTATTGATAAAGTTAGTAAATTAATTAAATTTAATAATAATAAATAATTAAAAAATTATTTGTGTTTTAATTTTAAGAAATATTATTATTATAATGTAGTTATGTTAAATTAATTTTTTATTTTAAAAGTATAATTACGTTAATTATTTAATGTATAAAATTTGTATAAAAAATATTATTAATGGACTATTTACAAATCAACATATTACAGTATGTGGTTGGGTTAAAACACGCCGTGATTCTAAAATAGGTATTTCCTTTCTTAATATAAATGATGGTTCATGTATTAATAACTTACAAATTATTATTAGAAATAATATTGAGAATTATAGTGAAATATTAAAACTAACTTCTGGTTGTTCTGTACAAGTAAGTGGTTTAATTATTAAATCTCCAAAAAATAAACAGAGTTATGAAATGCAAGCTATATCAGTATTGGTTACTGGTTGGGTAGATAATCCACGTAATTATCCAATATCAGCTAAATCACATAGCTTAGAATACTTACGTAAATTTGCTCATTTAAGAATGAGAACTAATATTTTTAGTGCTATAACTCGTATAAGAAGTACAGTATTTACTGCTATACATAATTTTATGAATGAAAATAATTTTATTTTAGTAACAACACCAATTATTACTAGTATAGATACAGAAGGTTATAGTGCTATGTTTAGTATATTAGCTGATAATAAAAAATTTTTTAGTAAAAAATACTTTTTAACTGTATCAGGTCAACTAAATATTGAAAGTTATGCTTGTGCTTTGTCTAAAGTATATACTTTTGGACCAGTATTTAGAGCAGAAAAATCTAATACTAGTAGACATCTAGCAGA
>JAOBJR010000074.1 GCA_025728395.1 Candidatus Lightella neohaematopini | reverse complement strand
CTGGTGAATTTTTTACTCTTGATCATGAAGAACGTAAACAATTATTATTATGGACTTTAAAATTTAATAAAGGTAGGTTACCTATTATAGTCGGTATTGGATCAAGTTCTACACAAAAAGCAATAAGAATTATGAAATATTTTCAATATTATAATATATCATCTTATTTAAGCATTACTCCATATTATATTTGTCCTGATCAACAAGGTATTTATCAACATTTTAAGACTATTTCTGAACATATTAATATACCACAATTAATATATAATAATCCTAAAAGATCTGGTTGTGATATTTTACCAGAAACGGTAATTAAATTATCTAAAATAAATAATATTATTGGTATTAAAGAAACTACATACGATATAAATCGTATTAAATTCATTAGAAGTATGACAAATAATTTTTCTATATTAAATGGTAATGATGATAATATATTACCGTTTCTGGTATCTGGTGGAGGTAATGGCATTATATCAGTATTATCTAATATTGCTACTAATGAAGTATCTTTATTAATTGAATTAATAATAAATAAAGAGTATCAAAAAGCAAAAGTTATTTTTAATAATTTACTACCATTATGTAAAATATTAACATCAATAGCACCTAATCCAGTACCCATAAAATGGATTTGTAAAGAAATTGGATTAATATCTTCAGATAATACTAGATTACCATTAACTAAACTAACAAGTAACAAAAAAAATATTTTGCGTAATATAGTACTAGAAGCTAAGTTAGATATACTTAAATAATAATTAATGCTAAACACTACATAAATTGCGGGGGTTGGATTTGAACCAACGACCTTCGGGTTATGAGCCCGACGAGCTACCTAACTGCTCCACCCCGCGATAAATTTATTTTAATAAAAATTTATATTAAATAATAAAAATAAACAAAACTAGTAAATAATAATACTTAACATATAAATGTCAAGTATTATTATTTAATTAAGTTCTTAAAATATCATTTAGTTGTATTTTTTTTTTAGTTTTATCATCTACTTTTTTTATTATAACAGCACAATAAACACTATATTTGCCATCTTTTGATGGTAAACTACCAGGTACAACTACAGATTTTGCTGGTATTCTTCCATAACTAATAGTGTTAGTATTTTTATTATAAATTTTTGTACTTTTTCCTATAAACACTCCCATAGAAATTACTGAAGATTCTTCTACTATTACTCCTTCAACAATTTCTGAGCGAGCTCCTATAAAACAATTATCTTCTATAATAGTTGGATTATTACTAATTGGCTCTAATACTCCACCAATACCAACTCCACCTGATATATGTACATTTTTACCTATTTGAGCACAAGAACCAATTGTTGCCCAAGTATCTATCATAGTTCCTTCGTCTATGAAAGCACCTATATTTATATATGATGGCATAATAACCGTATTTTTAGCAATATAAGCACCATATCTAATATTAGCTAAAGGAACTACACGAATATTCAAATTAGAAAATTTATTAAAATTCCAACTATTAAATTTTAGAGGTATCTTATCAAAATACTTTAACTTATTTATATTACTTAATTTATTTTTATTAATACAAAAATATAATAATAATGCTTTCTTTATCCAATCAAAAGTAATCCATTGTTGATTATCTAATTTTATAGATACACGTAATACTCCTAAATCTAATAGTGATATTACCTTTTTTATTAAATTTTGCTCTTTAATACTAAAATTAGTAAAATTATTTCTTTTGTAATTATAAAATATACTGTTAATTTTATTTTCTAAATATTTAAATGTATTATTCATCTATATAATAGATTTGTTTTAAATCAATATTAGTGATTAATAATTTTTGGAATATTATCATCTGATCTTAATGTAAGTATTTCACATCCATTATTAGTAACTAATAATGTATGTTCATATTGAGCAGAAAGACTATTATCTTTAGTTTTAACTGTCCAACCATCATTAGTAACATACACATCATGTCTACCGATATTTATCATAGGCTCTATTGTAAAAATCATACCTGGTTGTAATATACAATTACAATTATCGTTATTATAATGAAGAACTTGTGGTGGTTCATGAAAATTTTTTCCTATACCATGGCCACAATAATCTCTAACAACAGAAAAATTATTAGATTCAACAAATTTTTGTATTACTTTGCCAAGTTCATTTAAATTTATACCTGGTTTAACCATTTTAATAGCTAAATATAAACTTTGTTTGGCAACATTACATAATTTTTTTGATATATTATTAGCTTTACCTACAATAAACATTTTTGAAGTATCACTATAAAAACCATCTTTAATAATAGCTACGTCTATATTTAGAATATCACCATTTTTTAGTTTTTCTTTGTCATTAGGAATTCCATGACATACAACTTCATTAATGGAAACACAAATAGATTTAGGAAATCCGTAATAATTTAATGTAGCACAAGTTGCTTTATGTTTATGTACTATATAATCATGACACAAGTTATTTAATTGATTTGTACTTATTCCTGGACGAATATAATTCTCAATCATTTCTAGTACCTGTGCTGCTATTTTACCAGCTATACGCATTTTACTAATCTCATATTTATTTTTAATATATTTAAAGTTACTCATACTAATTTATAATAAATTTGATAAATATAATTAATATTAATTATTATTGTATATAAATTTAACTTAAAGTAAAATAATTATAGTATTATTTATAATATAGTTAAATATTATATTTGTTTTAATATTAAAATTGAAGAGAGTAATAATGATAAATATTTCTTTAAATGATTTAATAAAAGCTAATGTTCATTTTGGCCATAAGACCAAATTTTGGAATCCAAAAATGAAACCATTTATATTTACTGCATATAGTGGTATTCACATTATTAATTTGGAAAAAACTTTAATACTATTTAAAAAAGCTTTACTTGAGTTAAGTAATATTCATAAAAATAAAGGAAAAATATTATTTGTTGGTACTAAAAAATCAGCTAGCTCTTTAATCAAAGAAACTGCTATTGGTTGTAAGCAATTTTTTATACATAAAAGATGGTTAGGTGGTATGTTAACTAATTGGAAAACTGTAAGACAATCTATTAAATCATTAAAAGATTTAGAAGAACAATTTAATGATGGCACTATTCATAAACTTACTAAGAAAGAAGTATTATTTAAATCTAAAAAATTAAACAAATTAGAAAATAGCTTAGGTGGAATTAAAAATATGAGTGGTCTGCCAGATGCTTTATTTGTTATAGATGTTGAACATGAACGTACAGCTGTTAAAGAAGCTAATAATATTGGCATTCCAGTATTTGGAATTGTAGATACAAATGCTAATCCAGATGGTATTAATTTTGTTATTCCAGGAAATGATGATGCTATAAAATCTATTAAATTATACTTAAAATTAGTATTAGATACTTTAAATAATGCTAAGTAAGTAATTTAAATTAAATTAAAATTTTTTATTTTGGGGTATATATGGTACTGTTAAATATTAATCTAATTAAAAAATTACGTAATCTTACCGGTGCTGGTATTTTAGTATGCAAGGAAGCTTTAATTAAAGCAAATGGTGATATAGAACAAGCTATAAGTATAATTAGAATGTTAGGAAAGTCAATATTAAAAAAAAGATCCATAAATAATACTAGTTTTGGTGTAATTTTTATCAAAGTTAATAAAACTAAAAAAGTTGGTGCAATATTAGAATTATGTAGTGAGACTGATTTTGTTAGTAATAATATTAATTTTATAAAATTAGGTGAAAAAATTATTAATATAATGTTGAATTTTAATACTAAAGATATAAAGTTTATTAATGAAAAATCAAAGAATTATATTAGTTCATTAGTAGTACAAGTTAATGAAAAAATTTATATTAAAAACACTGGTATTATTCATGGAGATATTGTCTCTTATTACTTACATAATAATAAAAAAATTGGAGTATTATTATCAATAAAAACTAATAATTTTGATAATGATAAATTACCAAAATTATTAGCAATGCATATAGCAGCTTATAATCCTAAATATATTAGCGATCAAGATATTCCAGATAGGGTATTAGATCAAGAATATAAAATTCAATATAGTATTGCTAAAAAATATGATAAATCCATTGATATAATAAAAAAAATAGTAGATGGTAGAATGTTACAGTTTAAAAAAGATATATCTTTTTTAAATCAAAAAGTAATAACTAATAATAATAAAATAATAAAAGATTTAGTTAATGAAAATAACTATATAATTAATAAATTTATTAGATTTGAAGTTGGTAATAATTAATTATTTACATTTCATGCTAAATATGAATCATGTTTACTAAAAAATCATTAATATATGATAAATTAATAATAAAAATTAGTGGTGAAGTATTAAAGAGTAATTCTAATACTAATATAGATATTGTTTTGATAAAAAATATAGCTCAAGAAATAAAAGAATTAGTTAATATGGGAGTAAAGATTGGTTTAGTTATCGGTGGAGGTAATTTTTATAGAGGTTTAAGTTTAAGTAAAATAGGTGTTAATATAGTCAGTAGTCATTATGTTGGGATGTTATCTACTATTATAAATGGATTAATATTTTATGATGTTTTAGAAAATATGAATATAAACACAAAATTAATATCTAATATTCCTATTAAAAGTATATGTAATTCATATAATTATAAAGATATAATGGAGTTTTTAGAAAAAAAATATGTTTTAATTTTTGTTACTGGAACAGGTAATCCATTTTTTACTACAGATTCAGCTGCTTGTCTTAGAGGATTAGAAATAAATGCTAATATTATATTAAAAGCTACTAAAGTAGATGGTATCTTTTCTAAAGATCCAATAAAATATTCTGATGCTATCATGTATCATCATATTACTTATAAAGATATATTAAAGAATAAATTAAAAGTTATGGATTTAACTGCGTTTACTTTAGCTCAAGAACATCGTATGGTACTTCGTATATTTAATATTAGAAAAAGTGGTATATTAAAAAGAATTATTACTGGTTCTCAGGAAGGTACTTTAGTTACAGAATAATTAATAATATAAATATGAATAATGAAATTTTGTTAAACACAGAAAAACTAATGAGTGACAGCGTAAGATTGTTTATTAATAAAATTAACAAAATTAATATTTATTATATTTCACCAGATTTAATAAAATCTTTAAAAGTAAAATATCGCAATAAAGTAATGTTATTACATACAGTATCTAATATAATTACTGAAAATAATAATACTATAATTATTGATGTTTTTGATAAAAAATTATTACCATTAGTGAAAAAAGCAATTAAAGATTCTAAATTAGAATTAAATCAATCTTATATAAATAATAAGATTCGTATTTCTAATCCTATTTTAACTAATGAAAGAAGACATAATATACTAAAATTAATTAGTAGTGAATCGGAGATTGCTCGTATTTCTATAAGAAATATAAGACATAATA
>JAOBJR010000073.1 GCA_025728395.1 Candidatus Lightella neohaematopini | reverse complement strand
TTAGCTAGCACTAATCCAATTAATCCAACTGAATAAATATTTAACAATTTTTGTATCATACATAGATCATATATTGAAAAATTATTATATTGAAATAATGTAATAACTATTGGATAAGATAATATTATTAAAGCAATAGTACTAGGAATAACAAAAATAAAACATAATTTTACACCCCAGTTTAATTGCTTTAAATAATTATTCATATCATTTTTTATAAAACTACGTGATAGTATTGGTAATAATATAGTATTTAAAGACGTAATTAATAATCCAGCAGGTAACTCAACGATTCGATCAGCATAATATATCCAAGATAATGATCCAGATACAAAGAAAGAAGCAAATATAGTATTAATAATACTTGATATTTGATTTATAGAATTAATAATGATCACTGTACTAATATTTTTTAGTAAGTTAAATAATTTTTTATAATTAAAATTAAATTTAGGAAGTATTAACATATTAATTTTCTTTAAAAACATAAGTTGATAACATAATTGTATTATTCCTCCAATAATAACAGACCAAGCTAATCCAAAAATTGGTAAACTAAATAAATTATTAAATAATAAAGTAAATACAATCATACTAATATTAAAAAAAATAGATGTAGTTAAAGAAATTATTTCGTAACCCCAAACATTTAATATTGCGCTAGTAAAAGTAATAAATAAAACCAACATTATGTACGGAAAAATAATTCTAGATAATTTTATTGTTAATAAAAGAATATATTTTTTCTTAATAAAACCAGGAGCAATTATAATAATAATTTTAGGTATAAAAAAAATAATAACTGTTATAACTACTAATAGCAATATTATAAATAGCCCGGATATATAAGCAATAAAGTTATAAGTATCTATAAGATTACCATTATTTTTATACTTAGTTAAAACTGGAACAAATACTTGTAATAAAATTCCATCAGAAAAAATTTTTCTAAATAAATTAGGTAATTTAAATGCTACTAAAAAAGAATCTAGCATCCAATTAACTCCAAATACTCTCGCTATCGTTATATCACGAATAAATCCTAATATTCTAGAAACTAGTGTTACTAAGCTAACTTTTACTAATAATTTTATTAACAACATTTATTAAATTAAATTAATAATAAATTATTATAAATAACATAATTAATGTTAAATAACTAATGAAACAAAAACATAGATAATAACAATTAATACTAAATTAAATTACATATTATATTATAATATACTATGATATAGTTAATTAATTATTTTAATGATACTATTAAAACTATGGTGAGATGTCCGAGTGGTTTAAGGAGCATGCCTGGAAAGTATGTATACAAATTTAGTATCGAGGGTTCGAATCCCTCTCTCACCGATTATTAGACAATTTAAATAAGTATTTTAATTAAAAATTTTTTATTAAAAATCTAGGTTTAGGTAATATAAATTAATACTTTTATGTTATCATATGAATAAAATAGATATATAATTATTAACTTAAAATTTTTATCAAAATTATTCTGATTTTTGATAATATTAATATTTTAATAATACGGATGATAATATGCATATAAAATTAAATGATATAATAAAGAACCGTGTACAACAATTATCTACACAACGTAATTGTACTATGGATGAATTATGTAATGAAGTTATATATTCTTATCTAGAAAAAATTAATTTTAACAACAAAAAAAATAGTAGATTAGAATTACCTATTCCTACAGAATCTTTAAATAAACTTTATTTAGATATGAAAACACCAATTAATATATCTGAAATTAAATCAAACCATCCATTTATTAACTTATCTAGTAGCATAATATCTCAATCTGTAATACGCAATAATATAACAAATTTCTGGTATTGTGAAGAAGAAGTAATTGTACCTTACTTGTTAGAACAAGTGCATATTTCATCAGAAATATCAAATAATATTAGTTTATTAGCAAATAAATTAACTAAGAAAATAAGAGTAAGTAATAAAAAAAACATAAATAGTAAAATTAACTTGGTACAAAATTTATTACAAGAATTTTCACTATCCTCAAAAGAAGGTATTGCTTTGATGTGTTTAGCAGAAGCATTGCTAAGAATACCTGATAATAGTACTAAAGATTTATTAATATATGATAAAATTTGTAATAAAAATTGGTCTAGTCATTTAGGAAATAAATCAATATTAATTAATTTTGCTACAAGAGGATTAATTATAGTTAATAAATTAATATCAAATCAATATAGTAAAAAAAATAAGAAAATTTTTGGTAAAAATTTTATAAATAAAAATATTAATTTTGTAATAAGAAAGGTAATAGATGTTATTATGCAATTAATAGGGAAACAATTTGTTACTGGCATAAATATAAGTTCAGCAATAAAAACAGCTAGTAAGTTAGAAAAAAATGGATTTCGTTATTCATATGATATATTGGGTGAAGCTGCATTAACTAATAATGATGCATTATCATATACTAATGCTTATCAAGAAGCAATCCACATAATTGGTAAGTATTCTAATGGATTGGGTATTTATAACGGACCAGGTATATCAATAAAATTATCAGCTTTGTACCCTAGATATTGTCGTTTGCAATATAAATCTGTAATGAAGGAATTATATCCCCGTTTATTATTATTAACATTATTAGCTAAAAAATATGATATTGGATTAAATATTGATGCGGAAGAATCTAATAGATTAGAAATTTCACTAGATTTACTAATTAAATTATGTTACGAACCTAAATTAAGTGGTTGGAATGGTATTGGTTTTGTTGTTCAAGCATACCAAAAAAGATCAATAAAAGTTATTGATGAATTAATACAATTAGCAAAAAATACCAAACGCCGTCTTATGATTAGATTAGTTAAAGGTGCTTATTGGGATAGTGAAATTAAAAATGCTCAAATATATGGACTAAGTGATTATCCTGTCTTTACTAGAAAAATATATACTGATTTATCATATTTAGCTTGTGCGAAAAAATTATTGTCTGTACCACAATATATATATCCCCAATTCGCTACACATAATGCTCATACTTTATCATCAATTTATTATTTTGCTGGACAAAATTATTATGAAGGGCAATATGAATTTCAATGTTTACATGGTATGGGTGAAACATTATATAATAATATTGTTGGTAGTAAGTTTGATAAATTAAATAGACCATGTCGTATTTATGCTCCAGTTGGTTCATATAATACTTTATTATCTTATTTAGTAAGAAGATTACTAGAAAATGGAGCTAATACATCTTTTATTAATCAAGTATCTGATGATTCTATTCCCATAGAAGATTTAATTGTTAACCCGATTGAAAAAATAATTTCGTTAAAAAATACAGAAGGTAAAATAGGTTTATCTAATCCTAAGATACCTTTACCAAAAAATTTATATAATATGACCAGAATAAATTCTTTAGGATTAGATATAAATAATGAGCAAACATTAACTAACATTATTGTTAATTTATTAAATGAAAATAATTTATTTTATCAAGTAAAACCAATAATTAATTCTAATTATATTTCTGAAGGAATAACATATCAGATAATAAATCCAGCAAACAGTAATGATATTATTGGAACATGTCAAGAGTCATCATTAGATGATGTAAATAAATCAATTACTATTAGTAAAAGCAGTGCTAAATACTGGATTAATAAAACTTATTATGAACGTGCTGTAATACTAAATAAAGCTGCTGATTTAATAGAAAAAGATATGTATAGTTTTATTGGATTATTAATTCGTGAAGCAGGAAAAACAATTGTAAATGCCATATCAGAAATTAGGGAAGCTATAGATTTTCTAAGATATTACTCTTATCAAGCTAATAATTATTTTGATGATAATTATTATCCATTGGGAATAGTAGTATGCATTAGTCCTTGGAATTTTCCACTAGCTATTTTTATTGGTCAAATAGCTGCTGCTTTAGTAGTTGGTAACACAGTAATTGCTAAACCAGCAGAACAAACTCCAATAATTGCAAGCAAAGTAGTTAAAATTATGCTTAGTGCAGGTATTCCTGATGGAGTATTACAGTTATTACCAGGAAAAGGAAAAATTATTGGTCCAGCTTTGGTAATAAATGATTCTATTAACGGGGTAATGTTTACTGGATCTACTAAAGTAGCTAAATTTCTACAAAATATTTTATTTTCTAGAATAAAAGACAAAATTGTACCTATTATTGCTGAAACAGGAGGTATAAATACTATGATTATGGATTCATCAGCTTTAATAGAGCAAGCTATATTAGATATTATACAATCAGCATTTGATAGTGCTGGACAACGTTGTTCTGCATTAAGATTATTATGTTTACAAAATGATATTGCCGATTGTGTATTATCTATGTTAAAAGGAGCAATATTAGAATATAAAGTAGGTGATCCTAGTAATTTATCGACTGATATTGGTCCAGTAATTAGTAAAGAAGCAAAATTATTAATTAATAATTATATTAATAATATGAAAAAAAATGGCCATGTAGTATGGCAAAGTAATAATTATTGTGGTAGTAATAATGGTTCATTTATTACACCAACGATTATTGAATTAGATAATATTAATCAATTAAATAAAGAAATTTTTGGACCAGTTTTACATATAGTTAGATATAATAAAGATGAATTAAATAATATAATTAAACAAATAAATTGTAATGGTTACGGATTAACATTTGGTTTACAAACAAGAATAGAATATAGTACTGATAATATAGTAAAACATATTGATACTGGTAATTTCTATATAAATAGAAATATCATCGGGGCAGTAGTTGGTGTACAACCATTTGGTGGTGAAAAATTATCTGGTACTGGTCCAAAAGCTGGTGGTCCATTATATTTATATCGTTTAGTAAATAAAAAAAATAATCTTGCAGTACCTAATATTCTAAAATCATTAAATAAAATAGATTTTAATTATGAAGGTACTAGATATTTATATGATACTTTATGTAATTGGATAAAGGATAGATATCCAAATATTATTAATCTTTGTGATAAATATAATAAAATATCTAACAGTGGTAATAGTTACTTATTAGACGGACCTACAGGTGAGTTAAATAAATATAAGTTACTACCACGTAAATATATTTTATGTATAGCTGATCAAGAAATTGATTTAGTAGTTCAACTTATTGCAGTGTTTTGTATTGGTTCTTATCCAGTATTAATATCAAACTCAAAATTATGTTCTAAAATACTAGCAATTCTACCAGAATTAATTAGAAATACTATTTTAGTAATTGATGATTGGTTATCCAAATCAATTATTATTGATACTATTATAGTACATAGTGATAATATAGGTTTAAATCATTTAATAAAATTTATTAGTGAATCTAAAAAAGAAGAACCTTTAAT
>JAOBJR010000072.1 GCA_025728395.1 Candidatus Lightella neohaematopini | reverse complement strand
CCTTTAAATTACAAAATAATATTTTGTTTTGGTGGAGCAAGAGTACAATTTTCTATTATTCCAATTAATTTTATAAAAAATAAATTTAGTTCTGCTGATTACATAAATAGTGGATATTGGTCCAATAATGCTATAAGTGAAGCTAAAAAATATTGTATTGTTAATAAACTAGATGTTCTATATAAAGAAGATGGATTAATAAAAGTTTATCCTATGCACAATTGGTTAATTTCTAATAATAGTTCATATTTACATTATTGTCCTAACGAAACAGTAAATGGTATATATATTAGCGAATTACCTAATTTTCATAATCATATTGTTATTGCTGATTGTTCATCAATAATATTATCTCGTGTGTTGGATATAAGTAAATTTGGTTTAATATATGCAAGTACTCAAAAAAATATTGGTTTATCTGGATTGACTTTATTAATAATACGTGATGATTTAATTAATATAAATAAAGGTAATATAATACCATCAACTTTTAATTATCAATACTTAACAAAGTATAATTCTATGTTTAGTACCCCCCCAACTTTTATTTGGTATGTTGCTAGCTTAATTCTTAAGTGGTTAAAAAAAAAAGGGGGATTATCTAAAATTGAAAAAATAAATAAAATTAAATCTAATACTTTATATAAAGTAATAGATAATAGTAATATATATAATAATAATATTTCACCTACATATCGATCATATACTAATATAGTATTTACATTACCTAATTCTAACTTACATAAATTATTTTTAAAAGAATCTAGTAAGGCAGGATTTTTAAATTTAGCTGGTCATAGAGCAATTGGTGGTATTAGAATATCTTTATATAATAGTATGCCATTACTAGGAGTAAAAAAACTTGCTAAATTTATGTATGATTTTTCTAATAAGTATAGTTAATAATATATTATATTATTTAATATTGTATTGCACATATAATAATAATTATAGATATTAATCTTTCTAGTCTAATATTAGATTTTTTTATTATTGGTATACTAAATTTTTTATTATATGGCCAAAACAATGGAATTCCTGCAGGAGTTAATACATCAGCAATAATGTGACTAATATATCCTATAATCATTGCGTAAACTACATCTATAGGGATACTAACTTTTCTAACATTTATGTAAATTATTATCATAACTATTAATAGTAAACTATGAGTAAAACCTCTATGTCCAAAAAGTTTATAAATTGGTACGGATAACCATTTAAATCTTTTTCCTATAAATGATTTTGGATGATCTATATCTGGTAATAAACATGTTATTAAACTACCTAAAATAACGTGCCACCAATCACCACTAGCTATATCATGTATTAACTTAATCTTTTTTATTAAAATTATATTAGATATAGCAAAACAAATATGTCCTTCAGTTGTCATAGTTATAAATAATTACTATAATTTATTAAAATTCATATTACATAAAATAATTAATATATTAAAGCTTATAATAAATTATAATTTATATATTTAAGTTAGCAAATTAAATACAGATATATTGAAGTTTCTTTATAAGAATGATATTTTACTAAATAAATATAATTTTAACAATTCAGTTAATTAATTTTTAAAAATTTAATGTGCCAGACTAATTACAACAAAAATAATATTTTATTTTGTGATCATCGAAAAATTGCCAAACAAATGGATTTATATCATATTCAAGAAGAAGCACCTGGAATGATATTTTGGCATAATAACGGATTAATTATATTTAAAGAATTAGAAAAATTTATTAGATTACAATTAAAAAATTTTTCTTATCAAGAAGTTAAGTGTCCATCTATGATGGATAAAAATATATGGAAAATTACTGGTCATTGGGATAATTATTCAAATAATATATTTACTACCAGTTCAGAAAATAGAGAATATTGTATTAAACCTATGAACTGTCCAGGACATATACAAATATTTAATCAAACAATACAATCTTATCGTAATTTACCTTTAAGAATAGCAGAATTTGGTAGTTGCCATAGAAATGAACCATCTGGATCATTATATGGATTAATGCGTATCAGAAATTTTACTCAAGATGATGCACATATATTTTGTACAGAAGAACAAATATATGATGAAATTAGTAATTGCATCAAAATGATATATCATGTTTATAATATATTTGGTTTTAAAAATATTAAAGTTAAATTATCAACTAGACCAAAGTACAGAATTGGTGATGATAATACATGGAATTGGGCTGAAAAAAAATTAGTTGATTCTTTAAAAGGAAATAATATAATTTTTGATTATCAATTAGGAGATGGTGCTTTTTACGGACCAAAAATAGAGTTTATATTGTTAGATTCACTAGGAAGATTTTGGCAATGTGGTACTATACAATTAGATTTTTTTCTTCCAAATCGTTTAGATGCTTATTACATTAATAAAAATAATTCTCGTAGTACTCCAATTATGATACATCGTTCTATTTTAGGTTCGATAGAACGTTTTATAGGAATAATTACAGAAGAATATGCTGGATTTTATCCAATATGGTTAGCACCAATACAAGTAGTTATTACGAATATAGGTATTAGCCAATGTAGCTATGTAAATGAAATTGGAAAAATTTTAATATCATTAAATATAAGAACTAAAATAGACATTAGAAATAAAAAATTAGGTTTTAAAATTAGAGAATACATTATTTGTAAAATACCGTATATAATTGTTTGTGGTAATGAAGAAATATCATCAAAAAAATTATCAGTTAGAACTAGTAAAAATAAGAATTTTTACATTATAAGTATTAATAATTTTATAGAAAAAATTAAGTATGAAATAAATAATTATTTAATTTAAAGTTAATATAGGAGTTAAGTTAAAATTAACATTAAATCAAAATTAGTTAAGTTCAAAAATAGAATTAACGAAGAAATAAAAGCAGATAAAGTTCGTTTAATTAATATAGATTTAAAACAAATTGGTATTGTTAGTTTACAAGATGCTTTACTCAGAGCAAGTAAATTAAATTCTGATTTAATAGAAATAAATCCTAATATTATTCCACCTGTTTGCAGAATAATAAATTATGGTAAATTTATATATGAAAAAAGTAAATTAATTAAAGAACAAAAAAAGAAACAAAAATCTCTAAATATTAAGGAAATTAAATTTAGACCTAACACGCAAGAAAATGATTATAACATTAAATTACGTAATATTGTTAGACTATTAAATCGAGGTAATAAAATAAAAGTAACTCTAAAATTTAGAGGTAGAGAAATTATACATCAACAAATTGGTATTAATATGTTAAAACGTATGAAAAATGATTTACATAACTTAATAATTGTGGATAATTCTCTATTAAAAATTGAAGGAAAACAAATTAGTATTATGTTAACCCCACAAAAAAATAAAAAATAGGATACAAAGTTATAAAGAGTAAGTTTAATATGTTAAAGATAAAAACAATACGTAGTTTTACAAAAAGATTTAGAAAATTACCATCTGGTAAATTTAAATATAAAAAATCTAACATGCGTCATATTTTAACAAAAAAAACATCAAAATATAAACGACAATTAAGATCTAAAGCAATAGTAACGAGAAATAACTTAAAAATAATTAATAAGTGCTTACCTTATTCATAAATAGTAGTAAATTTTGGAGGATAATATGACTCGTGTTAAAAGGGGAGTAACTGCTCATAGACGACATAAAAAAATATTAAAACAAGCAAGTGGTTATTATGGAGCTAGATCAAGGACATATCGTTCAGCTTTTCAAGCAGTTATAAAAGCTAATCAATATAGTTATAGAGATCGTCGAAATAAAAAAAGACAATTCCGTAAATCATGGATTATTAAAATAAATGCAGCTTCTAGATTATATGGATTAACTTATAGTCAATTAATATATAAATTAAAGAAATTATCTATTCTAATAAATAGAAAAGTAATTACTAATTTAATTATGCATAATCCAGAAATATTTAGAAATTTAATGAAACAAATAAAACAGTAGATTTTTATCTATTATTTAATTTTAACTAGTATGTCCAATATCAAAAACTTACTTAATAAAGTAAAAGAAAAAGTATCATCATCTAAAAGTACTCAGGAATTAGATTTAGTCTATAGTAAATTTCTAGGTAAAAATAGTTATCTTAATAAATTAACAAAAAAAATACATTTAATAAGTATAAAAAATAGATCCTATGTTGGTAAATTAATCAATAATATAAAACGTGATATTACAAATATAATATTAACACATAGAATACATTTAGAAAAAGAAATACTAGATAAATCTATTACTAATGAAAAAATAGATATTACATTACCTGGAAGAACTAATAAAATAGGTGGACTACATCCTATTACATCTGCAATAATAGATATTAACTACTTTTTTTATAAATTAAATTTTATTAATGTTTCTGGATTAGAAATAGAAGATAGTTATCATAATTTTGATGCATTAAATATACCAATTAATCATCCGTCAAGAAATTCTCAAGATACTTTTTGGTTAGATAAAAAAACATTATTACGTACACAAACATCTAGTATACAAATTAGACATATGAAAAATAACAAACCACCAATACGTATTATTTCCTTTGGTAAAGTTTACAGAAAAGATTATAATATCACTCATACACCAATGTTCCATCAAATGGAAGGATTAGTAGTTGATCGTAACATAAACTTATTACATTTAAAAAATATAATATATGAATTTTTAAATTTTTTCTTTAACAAAAGAAAAACTATTCGTTTTCGTATGTCCTATTTTCCATTTACTGAACCATCAATGGAAATTGATATTATGAATAATAATAATTGGTTAGAAGTTATTGGTTGTGGTATGGTTCATCCTAAAATATTAAAAAATTTAAATATAAATACAAAGATTTTTTCTGGTTTTGCTTTTGGTTTAGGAATAGAACGTTTAGTAATGATACGTTATAATATCAACGATATAAGATATTTTTTTAAAAATAATTTACGTTTTCTTAAACAATTTAAATAATGAGATACTAAATGATATTTAGTGAACTTTGGTTACGCGAAATCCTAAATTTTAATATTAATATAGATTCTTTAATTAAGAAATTAACTATATCAGGATTTGAAGTAGATAATGTTAATTTATTAATTAATAGTAATATTTCGGGACTAGTAATTGGTGTTATTACAGAAATTAAATATTTATCAAAATTAAATAATTTATTTTTATTAAAA
>JAOBJR010000071.1 GCA_025728395.1 Candidatus Lightella neohaematopini | reverse complement strand
GCTCTTATGCAAATGGCTAAAGTTAGTGCTGCAATATATCATCTAAAAAAAAGATGTTTACCTTATATTACAGTGTTAACTAATCCAACTATGGGTGGTGTTTCTGCAAGTTTAGCAATGTTAGGTGATATTAATATTGCTGAACCAAAAGCATTAATTGGTTTTACTGGATCAAGTATTATAGAAAAAACCATACGTAAAAAGTTACCCGATAATTTTCAAAAAAGTGAATTTTTATTAGAAAAAGGAGCAATAGATTTAATAATACATAGATTAGATATACGAATACGTATAGCTAAAATACTAGCTAAATTGACTCATAAAATATTACCTAATTAACTATAAATTATATGATTAACCGTTGGTTACATTACATTAATAATATACATTATAAAGAAATTGATCTAACACTAGAAAGAATATCTTTTGTAGCTAATAAATTAAATATATTACCATTATCACCATTTGTTATTACTGTTAGTGGTACTAATGGAAAGGGTACAACTTGCCGTCTTATAGAATTAATATTACTTCATAGAGGAATGCGTGTTGGTGTATATAATTCACCACATTTAATACACTATAAAGAAAGAATTAGAATTAATGGAAAAGAAGTAGATGATTTAATACATATTAAATCATTTAATATTATTAATCATGTTAGAAAATTAACTTTATTAAGTTATTTTGAATTTACTACTTTATCAGCATTATATATATTTAGCCAATTTAAATTAGATGTTATAATATTGGAGGTTGGATTAGGTGGTAGATTAGATGCAACTAATATTGTGAATGCTAATTTAGCTATAATTACAAATATAGATTTAGATCATACTAAATTTTTAGGATTAACTAGAAATGATATTGCTAAAGAAAAATCTGGTATATTTCGCTCTAATATAATAGCAGTTATAGGTGATAGTAATATACCAATTAGTATTTATGAAACAGCAAATGCTATTGGAACTATATTATATAGCTATAAATATGACTGGTGGTTAATATATAATAATAATTATTGGTGTTGGCAAGATCATAATACAAAATTAAATAATTTACCAATACCTACAAGTATACCAATAAAAAACGCAGCTATAGCTATAGCTGTCGTAAATAAATTACCATTTATTATAACAAGAGAAAATATTTGTTATGGTTTAATTAATGCATGGTTACCAGGACGATTTAATGTAATTAGCGTAAACCCATATATTATTTTGGATGTAGCACATAATTTTCATGCTATTAAATATTTAGTTAGTCTATTAAAAAAACTACCAATATTAGGAAAAATACATGTACTAATAGGTATATTTCGTGATAAAGATTTCATAAAAATAATTAATATACTTAATCCATTAGTTGATAAATGGTATTGTACTAATATTAACCATTACAGGTCAGCTAGTTATATTGATTTAATTAAATATACTAATATTAATAGTTTATCATTTGTTAATATTAAAGATGCTTGGTATTGTATGATAAATAGTATTAATTGTAATGATGTAGCTATAGTATTGGGATCATTTATAACTGTTAGTAGTATTTTTAAAATAATTAATAATAAAACAGTATGTTATAATGGTGTTCCATTATTATCAAAATGATTTTTAATAAAAATAATTATTAATATTATTATAATTATATATAATTTTATAATAACTAATTTTTAATTAAAATATGTTAATTAACGTTATAAATATGCTAAAAAATTGATTATTGCTGTTAGCGGATCAAATGGAGTAATTTACGGAATAAGATTATTACAATACTAAAAGAAACAATAAATATACAAACACACTTAATTATAAGTAACGCGGCTAAAAAACTATAGAATTAGAAATAAATCTACCAATAAAAAAATAGAAAAATTATCAGATATAATGTATGATAATAGCGCGATATTACTACTAGTATTAGTTCTGGATTATTTAATACTTATGGTATAATTATATTACCATGTTCTATTAAAACATTATCCGGAATTACTAATAGTTATACGATAATCTTATAATTAGAGCAGCTGATGTTATATTAAAGGAAAGAAAAACATTATTGTTAGCTATAAGAGAAACACCATTACATACAGGTCATTTAAAGTTATTATTACATACATCAAAACTAGGTGCAATTATTTATTCGTTAACAACAGCTTTTTATTGTTATTCTAAAGATATCAATGATATAATTAACTACTCCGTCAATTGGATATTAGATTTTTTTAATATAGAATTATATTATGATTTATTTTTACGTTGGAAATAATATAAATTATAGTATGAGATAATTATTTTTACTAAAAATTTCATTGGATAAAATTATTATGTTACACATTTCTACAAATACTAATTTTATTTATTTACTAATTACATTAATTAGTATTTCTTTAATATTATGTTGTATAATGATGTCATTAAAATTTGTATTAAATAATTATTCACAATCTGTAGGTACAGATAATAAAAATACACCGTTTGAGAGTGGTATTAATCCAATAGGTTTATCTAAATCTTATGTAGATAATAAATTTTATTTAATATCTATAATATTTATTCTATTTGATATTGAATGTATTTATTTATATATTTGGTCTGTTAATGCTATTAATTTAGGTTGGAATATTTTCTTTTATATGATAGAGTTTATAACTACTATATTAATAGGATTATTTTATATTGTATGTAATAATATTTTTAAATTTAATAAATAGACATTAATTATTTTAATTTAAATTATGGATAGTCTTTCGCAAACTAAATATAACTGTAAAAATAAAAAATTTAGCATAGTTAATTTAATACTAAAAAAAAGTATTTTCTTTGATAAGTTAAAAAATAGTTTAACTAAATTAGTTAACTGGGGATTAAGTAATTCTTTATGGCCATATAATTTTGGATTATCATGTTGTTACGTAGAAATGACTACTGCTTTTACTGCCGTTCACGATATTGCTAGATTTGGATCAGAAGTAATTCGTTCATCACCAAGACAATCTGATTTAATGGTTATAGCTGGTACTCCTTTTATTAAAATGGCACCAATAATAAAAAAATTATATGAACAAATGCTAGAGCCTAAATGGGTAATATCTATGGGAGCTTGTGCTAATTCTGGTGGTATGTATGATGTATATTCTGTAGTTCAGGGAGTAGATAAAATTATACCTGTTGATGTTTATATACCTGGTTGTCCTCCTCGTCCAGAAGCATATATTCAAGCACTATTATTATTGCAAGAATCTATAAAAAGTAAAAAACGCCCATTATCATTAATTGTCAATAATGATATAAACTATTATAAAAAATATAATAACATAAAAAATAATATTTAAATTTTTATAAAAATATTAAAGTATCATAAATTTATTATGATAAAAGAATCGAAAAATAATAAAAATTATTTATTAATCGAACAATTAAAATCTTATTTATGTTTAAATAAATTAATTGTACAAAAAACTAAAATAAAATATCCAGTAATATGGATAAGCCGTAATTTATTAATAAAAGCAATTATTTTTTTGAAGCAAAAGTTAAATAAGCCATATTCTATGTTATATGATTTACACGGTATAGATGAAAGATTAAGAAAAAATATTAAAAGTATACCTAAACTAGATTATACTGTATTTTATCATTTAATTTCTATAGAAAGAAATCATGATATCATATTAAAAGTAGCATTATCAAAGAATAGTTTATATATACCAACTATAAGTAATATATTTATTAATGCTAATTGGTATGAACGTGAAACTTGGGAAATGTTTGGTATAAAATTTATAAACCATCCTAATTTAACTCGTCTTATTTTACCTAAAAATTGGATTGGTTATCCGTTACGTAAAGATTACTTAATTAAAGCAACTGAACAGGAACATTATTATAATAATAACGATTATTATAATAATGTTATTATGAATAACGAAGTATCATTTGATCCTAGTATATGGAAAATAAATACAAATAGTAAAAATCAACAAAAAAATTTTACTTTTCTTAATTTAGGACCTAATCATCCATCTGTACATGGTGTGTTTCGTTTAATTTTGCAACTAAAGGGAGAACAAATTATTAATTGTATACCTGATATTGGATATCATCATCGGGGAGCAGAAAAAATTAGTGAATTTAAAACATGGCATAATTATATACCATATACCGATCGTATAGAATATCTTGGTGGATGTATAAATGAAATGCCATATATATTAGCAGTAGAAAAATTAGCTGGAATTAAAGTATCCGAACGTATAAAAGTAATAAGAGTAATGTTGTCTGAGTTATTTAGAATTAATAGTCATCTATTATATATAGGTACTTACATTCATGATTTAGGTGGTATGACTCCAATATTTTTAATTTTTACTGATAGACAAAAAATCTATAATATTATAGAACATATTACTGGTGCTAGAATGCATCCTGCATGGTTTCGTATTGGTGGTTTAGCTGGTGATCTACCAAAAGGATGGCAAAAATTATTGAAGGAATTAATAAACTGGCTACCTAAAAGATTAAATAATTATATAAAAATTTCTGTAAATAATGGTATATTACGTAACCGTACTAAGGGTGTTGCTGCCTATAATAGCGAAGATGCTATTAATTGGGGGGTAACTGGTTCTGCTTTAAGAGCTACCGGTATCAATTTTGATATACGTAAATGTCGACCATATTCTGGTTATGAAAATTTTGATTTTGATGTTCCAATTGGTAGTGGGATAAGTGATTGTTATAACCGGTTAATATTAAAAATAGAAGAAATATTTCAGAGTATTAATATTTTGAAACAATGTTTAGATAATATGCCTAGTGGACCACCTAAAGTATATCACAATATAACTACTCCTATTAATAAACATTATACCTTAAATAATATAGAATCTTTAATAAATCATTTTGTAAATGTTTCTTGGGGACC
>JAOBJR010000070.1 GCA_025728395.1 Candidatus Lightella neohaematopini | reverse complement strand
TTCTATTAGTAATAGTCGCAGCTAATGTCATAGTACCTCCGGTTAAAGCTTTACCTATACACAAAATATCCGGTATAATTCTTGCATGATTACAAGCAAATAACTTACCAGTTCGACCAAAACCAGTAGCTATCTCATCTGCAATAAGTAAAATTTTATATTTATCACATAACTTACGTATATGTACCAAATATTGAGGATGATAAAAATTCATACCTCCAGCACCTTGAACAATAGGTTCTAAGATAATTGCTGCTACATGACGATGATGTAATTTTATTAAATTATCTAAGTGATTAGTATCATTAGTCCAAGCATCATGAAAACGACATTTAGAAATATTAACAAATAATTGATTAGAAAAATAATTTCTATAAATTCTATGCATAGAATTATGAGGATCAGATACTGACATTGCTCCAAATGTATCACCATGATAACTATGATATAATGCTATAAATTTATTCTTCGATATCTTTAATGAATACCAATATTGTAATGCCATTTTAATTGCTATTTCTACAGAAACTGATCCAGAATCAGCTAAAAATATACAATTTAAATTACCTGGAGTTATCTTAATAAGATTTCTACATAATTTTATTGCAGGTATATGAGTTATTCCCCCAAACATAACATGAGACATATATTTAATTTGTTTTCTTAGTGCTTTATTTATTACTGGATGATTATAACCATGAATTGCTGACCACCATGAAGACATACCGTCAATTAATTTTTTTCCATTACTTAATACTAATTTATAACTGTAAGCATAGTTAATTTGATACGTTGGCAATGGATTACTCATAGAGGCATATGGATGCCATATATATTTTCTATCAAATTTTAAATTATTAATATTCATTTTTTTCTATTTTATTAAAAATAAATAATGTATAATTTTAATTAATTAAAAATTAAACTACTTAAATTACTATATAGGTAAATATTATGTCAACTAATCAGTTATGGACTATAGATAAAATTAAAAAAATTCTAAATAAACCATTTTTTGATTTATTGTTTATTGCGCAAAATGTCCATCGTAAAAATTTTATCGCTAACAAAATACAAATTAGTACTTTAATGTCAATTAAAACTGGATTATGTCCAGAAGATTGTAAGTATTGCGCACAAAGTGCTAGAAATAATACAGGATTAAAAAATCAACAACTAGTTGAATTAGAACAAGTAATTAATGCAGCAAAAAAAGCTAAGGATTCTGGAGCAACTAGATTTTGTATGGGTGCTGCTTGGAGAAACCCTAATGATCGTGATATGCCATTATTAGAACAGATGATAAAAAGCGTAAAAAGTATTGGATTAGAAACATGTATGACTTTAGGTATGCTAAATGAACAACAAGCTTATAAATTAGCTAAAGCAGGATTAGATTTCTATAATCATAATTTAGATACTTCTCCTGAATTTTATAACAATATTACCACTACACATAGTTACCAAGATAGATTAAATTCTTTAAATGCAGTACGAAAAGCTAATATCAAAGTGTGTTCTGGTGGTATTTTAGGATTAGGAGAAACTGTAGAAGATCGTGTTAATTTGCTATTGCAATTAGCTAATTTACCTAAACCGCCAGAAAGTATTCCTATTAATATGTTAGTTAAAATAAAAGGTACTCCGTTAGCTAACAATAATAATATTGATCCGTTCGAGTTTATTCGTATAGTGGCTACAACAAGAATTATAATGCCAAAATCTTACATACGTTTAGCTGCTGGACGTGAATATATGAATGAACAAACCCAAGCATTATGTTTTATCGCGGGAGCAAATTCAATATTTTATGGTGAAAAACTACTTACTACATTAAATCCATCATGTAAAAAAGATAAATCATTATTTAATAAATTAAATATAATAACAGAATCAAATATAATTGATACTAAAGAACAACAAATATCTAATAATAAATATTATGATGCTTCAGTATAGTAATAATTGGTTAAATAAATTTAGGGAAGTAGTAACTAAGAGAAAAAAATTATTAATATATAGATATAGACAAGCTATCACTAATAGTAATGCTCGTATAATTACTTTTTTAAATAAAAAGTATATTAATTTTTCTAGTAATGATTACTTAGGTTTAGCAAACCATCCAAAGGTAATATCATCTTACCAAAATGAAATTAAAATTAGTGGGGCTAGCACTAGTAGTTCTGGGCACATTATTGGATATAGTATTAAACATAAAATTTTAGAAAAAAAACTAGCAAATTTATTAGATTATCCAAATGCTATATTGTTTAATTCTGGTTTTGATGCTAATCAAGCTATTATTAGCACTATTATAGATAAAAATGATTGTGTTATTACAGATCGATTAATACATGCTTCAATAATATCTGCAATTATACAATCATTAGGAACTTTAAAAAGATTTAGTCATAATAATATGATATCATTAGATAAAATATTAAAAAGAACAAATAAATATACTAATAGATTGATAATAACAGAAGGTGTTTTTAGTATGGATGGTGATCAAGCACCTTTACAAAATATTATGATGCTTGCTAAAGCTAATAATAGCTGGGTAATGGTTGACGATGCTCATGGATTTGGAATTTTAGGTAAAAATGGAAAAGGTAGTACTTATTTAAAAAATTATAAGCCAGAAATATTAGTTATTACTTTTAGTAAAGCAATAGGAGTAAGTGGTGCAGCAATATTATGTAAACATAAAATATTAGCAGATTATTTAATTCAATGTGCACGTCAATTAATATATAGTACATCATTATCTATTGCTCAAATTAACGCAATTGATACAGCTATAACTATTATGCAAAAAAGTAATTATTTAAGAAGAAGGTTAAGACGTAATATTAAAAGATTTAAATACGGAGTAAAAAAATTAAAGTTAAAATTAATTCCATCTAATACAGCAATTCAATCTATTATATTTAATAATAATATACATGTTCTTGATTTAGTTAAGAAAGCACGTAATTATGGTATATGGTTAAATGCTATTAGACCACCGACGGTACCAATATCTTCACCAAGAGTACGTATTACATTAACAGCTATGCATAGAAAACATGATATAGATAATTTATTAAAATTATTATCATTATGCTAATAATAATATGAATATAAAGCATAAAATAAAAATTGCTAATACTTTTAGCAAATCGGCTAAATATTATGATCAATACGCACACTTACAACGTAAATGTGGTCATACATTATGTAAATTATTAGGATTAGTTAGTAAACAATATTTATTGGATGCAGGGTGTGGTACTGGATGGTTTAGTAAATATTGGAAATTATGTAATAATAATATCATTGCTTTAGATATTTCTCCAGGAATGATTATGTATGCTAAAAGAAATAAATCAGCTCATATGTATTTATTAGGTGATATTGAACAATTACCATTAATGAATTCATCAATTGATATTGTATATAGTAATTTAGCAGTACAATGGTGTATTAATTTAGAATCAGCATTAGTAGAATTCTTTAGAGTACTAAAGCCAGGAGGTAAATTAGCTTTATCTACTTTAGCTAATGGTTCACTTGTTGAATTAAAACAAGCATGGGGTAAAATAGATAATAATATACATGTAAATAAATTCTTATCTATAAAAAATATATCTAATATATTTAGTGTTTATCGTCATAATATTTTTGTTAAAACATATAAAATTTATTATGATAAATTATTAAATTTATTGAAAGAAATTAAAGGTGTTGGTGCTAATTATTTATACAGTAGAAATACATTTGGATTAACTAGTAGTAATAAATTAAAATTATTAGAGAAATATTGGCCTAATAAAAGTAATCAGTTATTATCATTAAGTTATCAAGTAGTTTACGGTATATTATATTATGACTAAAATATTTTTTATTACTGGTACTGATACTGATGTCGGTAAAACTATAGTGTCATGTGCTTTATTAAAACAAGCTAATAATAAATACGGTTATAGTACTATTGGGTATAAACCAATTGCTACAAACATTAATTGTAATAAATTACATAACGACATATCATTATTATCATATTATAGCAGTATAAAACTAAAACATAATATTATTAATCCATTTTCTTTTAAAGAGTGTACTGCTCCGAATATAGCAAGTAATATTAAAAAAATAAAAATTGATTTGGATAAAATATCTAGTAATTTAAATATAATGATTAATTTAGCAAATTTTATAATTATAGAAGGTGCTGGTGGTTGGTTTACTCCTATTAATGACAATCTTAATTATTGTGACTGGGTTATTAATAAACAACTACCTATAATTATGGTTGTTAAGATAAAGTTGGGTTGCATAAATCATGCACTGTTAACTAATTTAGCTATTAAAACACAAAAGCTAAATTTAATTGGTTGGGTAGCTAATTGTATATTAGATATTCCATTTATGACAGAATATATAGATGTAATTAAACATAGATTATCTGCTCCATTAATAGGAATAATACCTAGAATAGTAGGTAATAAACAAAATAAACCAATTATAGCAAGTAATTTTTTAAATAACATAAAAACTATAATGTAATAAATTTTATACCTTATTTCTTAATATTGGAAATAAAATAACATCGCGTATGTTTTTACTATTAGTGAGTAACATAATTAATCTATCAATACCAATACCTAAACCAGCAGTTGGTGGAAGACCATGTTCTAAAGCAGTAATATAATCCTGGTTATAATAATAGTTTTGTTTAGTAAAACGAATCTTTTGTTCTTCAGCATCATTTAATTCAGAAAATCCATTACTAATTTCATAACCACCAATAAATAATTCAAAACGATCAGTTATATTAGGGTTATTATCATTTTTTCTTGCTAATGGTGATACTTCAATTGGATAATCAGTAAT
>JAOBJR010000069.1 GCA_025728395.1 Candidatus Lightella neohaematopini | reverse complement strand
CATGGTGATGACTTGTTAAATATTGAATAAAGTGAGCAAAAATTATTTCCTATTTATTTTATTTTAGTTCCTCCAACTACCATTTGATCTATTTTTATTGTTGGTTGACCTACAGTAACCGGAATAGTTTGTCCATTCTTACTACATAAACCAATTCCACTATCTATTTTTAGATCATTGCCGACCATAGAAATTTTATTCATAATTTCAATACCTGATCCAATTAATGTTGCATTTTTAATTGGTTTATTTATATATCCATTTTTTATTAGATAAGCTTCTGAAGTTGAAAATACAAATTTTCCAGAAGTAATGTCTACTTGACCACCACTAAAATTTACAGCGTATATACCATAACTAACACTTTGAATAATATCTTGAGTATTAGTATTACCTGGTAACATATATGTATTAGTCATTCTTGGTATTGGTAAATGTGCATATGATTCTCTACGACCATTACCAGTTGGATTCAATCCCATTAATTTAGCGTTTAATTTATCTTGCATATATTTTACTAAATAACCATTTTTAATTAACACATTATATTGACTTGGAGTCCCTTCATCATCAACCATTAACGATCCTCTAGAATCTTGTAAGGTACCATCATCAACAATAGTACATAACTCTGATATAACTAGTGTATTTAACTTATTACTAAATACTGAACTACCTTGTCGATTAAAATCACTTTCTAAACCATGACCTACAGCTTCATGTAGTAATACTCCTGGCCAACCTGATCCTAATACTACAGGCATTGTACCTGCAGGAGCTGGAATAGCAGATAAATTGACTAATGCAATTTTTAGGGCATTATATATCAAATTATGTATACGAATATTCTTATCAAGAAAATATTTATAATCTGCTCTTTTACTGCTACTATTTGATCCCCATTCAATTTTATTATCTTGCTCTACTTGGATATTTACTGATAAGTTTACTAATGGTCTAATATCAGCAGTTAATATTCCATCTGATGTAGCAATTAATATATATTCATATGAACTAGATAATGTTACAATAACTTCTTTTATTCTCCTATCCATATTTCTTGCTGTGCGATTTATATTATGCAGTAGCGATATTTTATCATCCATATTCAAACTATTTAACGGATTGTTATAAGAATAAATATTGTGTTTTATATTTTGGGGAATTAATATTTTTGTTTTAAAATCACCACATTGATTAGTAATATCACGAGCTAATATAATACTTTTTTGTAATGTATTATTATCAATTTGATTAGCATAAACAAATCCAGTTTTATTATTACGAATAACTCTAATACCAACTCCATTGTCAACACTATAGTTACTATATTTAATAATATTATTTTCTATCACTAATCGTTCATAATACGATAATTGTATGTATATATCAGAATAATGTATATTATAATTATTAACAAGTTCTAATATAGAAAATAAATTATCATGTGTAATATTATTTTGTGTTAATAAAATGTCGGTAACTTTATCTAATATCATACTAATATAAAACAATTTAATTATATTAAATTAATGTAAAATATTATTAAATTAATAATAATTACATTACGTTATAAGTCTTGAATAAATTAAATAATAAATTTGGGTATATACCTAATATTAATAATAACAGAGAAAAAACTATAGTACATACTAAACAGATTACCTTAGTTAAATCATAGTGAATAACATGATTATAATTTATGCACTTATAAGTACTACCAATAATACGTAAATAATATACAAAACTAACTATAGTAGTTACCAACATAGTAATCATTAACCACCAAATATGATAACTACTAATATATAAAAACATATAAAATTTATTAATAAATCCTAAAGTTATTGGAATACCAGATAATGATAATATATTAATTATTAGTAAACTTGTCAATAGTGGATATTTATAAAATATTCCATAATATACCGATAATGGTAATATATTATATTTCTTATTTTGATAATTACTAGTAATATGTATAATTGTAATGATATTTAAATTAGTAATAATATAATTCACAATACTACTAAATACTATTGGTATAAAGTTGTTGTTATAATACGCAATTACTAATCCAATTGATAAATTACCAATATGTGATATTGAAGAATAAGCAATTATTTTTCTAAAGTTAATTTGGCTTAGTGTCATTAAATTACCTATAATAACAGATAAAACAGAAATAGTTATTACTATATATATAAAATCATCATTATTTAATAAATTATATAATACTAACTTAAATAATACTACAAATGTGGCTAATTTAACTGTTATATTAAGCATAACTAAAATTGGAATTGGCACATGTTGATAAATACTATTAACCCATAAATGACATGGTACTAATGATAATTTAAAACAAACACCAATTAATAGTATAATTAGTCCTGATATATAGATTTGTTTATTACTAATAATATGTTTTGTAATTAGTAATAAACTATGACTACTATTATAAATTAATAATGTACCTAACATAATTAATAACAGCGTTACGATAGAAATAATCATATATTTAATTGATATACTAATTATATAATAATTAGTCTTATAATTCATTGCTCCAATTAAAGATATAGATGTTAATTCCATACCTAATAATACAATTGCTAAATGATTAGTGTTTATTAATAAATAAGAACTAATAACTGTAATCAAAATAAATAAATAAATTTCATCGTATCTAATATTAGATAACTTCATCCAATTATTAATTTGTATAATATTAATTATACTAATTATTAACATTAATATACTAAATAATTTTGTGTGATTATTAATAACAATTAAATTATTAATATTAATTATATTATGTTTATTAATAATTGTAGTCGTTAATGCACAAAATACCCCAATAATAGTAATCATATAATTAATTACTGTTGTACAGTTTAATATAATCGTACATGTAACTAAAAGTATTGATCCACTAATAATAATTAGCGGTAGTAATGTAAGTAATTCATCATTAATCATAGTATTAAATATACTCATATATTATTTATTACTAAAATAAAATATTTAAAATTAGTTGTGGATACAAACCTAATAATAATACTATTACTACTGGTAATAATAGTGTTAACTGATCTTTTTTAGTAACACTAAATGTAACACTATTAGTTAATTTATATTCACCATAACATATTAATTGTATTATTTTTAATGAAGGTACAATTAATAATAGCAGACTAATAATAGTAATTATTGTGAGTGTTGGATTAATATTAAAATTAGCTAATAATATTATAAATTCACCAATAAAGTTACCAGTACCAGGTAATCCAAATATGGAAATAATTAATATTATTAATAATGCTGGCACGATACCCATATTGTCCCATAACCCACCGATATTATTAATATTTCTTGTACCTAAATATTTATGGAAATATCCTGTCATAATAATTAATCCAGCAGCAGATATACTATGTGATAGTATAAATATTATAATACCAAAGTAAGCAGTATCATAAATATTATATACAGCTATTAATAGTAGTCCCATATGGGATATATTCATATATGATATTACTCTTTTTATATCTGTTTGGCTAAACGCCATTATAGCACCATAAAGAATATTAGATATACCAATTATAGATATAATTAATATAAATTTGTTAGAACTAATTGGAAAAAAAGGTATACAAAAACGTATAATACCGTATATTGCTATTTTTAGTAGAAATCCATTTAAATCCATAGCTCCATTAGCTGGAGCATATGTTTGCATATCTACATACCAATTATGTAGAGGTACAATAGGTATTTTAATAGCGAACGCTACAAATAGTATTAACATCAATAAATATTCGGTGTATTTATTTAAATTTAGAGATACTAAATCTTGATAATTAAAACTCCATATATCATAATTAGTATGATATGTATTGGCTAAGACAACAATAACGCTTAATATACATAAACTACTAATCTGAGAATATATAAAAAATTTAGTTGCAGCCTTTAAACATAAAGTCTTGTTAATTGGCTGATTATAACCAAAATTAATAGTTAAAAAATATATTGGAATATTAACTATTTCCCAAAAACATAAAAATAAAAACATATTAATTGATAAAAACATACCAATAGTGCTACTAATAATAATTAGTATATTAAAATAAAATAATCCTATATTAGAGTAATCATTTACTGATATACATAATATTGATATCAATCCTAATAAAATTGTTAACAATAACATCACAATTGTTAAATTATCTATAGCTAAAACAAAATTAATACCAATAGTTGTTATCCAAGGAATATTATATGTTAATAACCATGGTGTGTTATTAGCACATATTGTATTTTGACATTCTTGGTATATCAAAATAAATAATAATACTTCTACAAGTAAAGTAATAATTGCAATAATGTGAGATAAAATATTACTAATACGCTCACATTGCCAGCATAAAACACCACCAATTATAGGAATAACTATTAACCAGAGTAATAACATAATAAGTGATTTAAAAATTAACA